>NZ_JAOVTT010000002.1:0-295856 GCF_027737405.1 Campylobacter sp. VBCF_04 NA7 | reverse complement strand
TAAGGGGGAGGGCGCGCTTTTTAGGAGACGCTACCCTCCCCCTTACCAACCCCCACCCCTGTAAAACCTTAGAAGTGGCTAAATTTAGAAAAACTGCGTTTTTCTAAATTTAGCTGGTTTTATTTTTCGTTACGGCTTCGCCGTGCTAGATTGCTTCGGCATTATCATTACGAGAATTTGCGTAGCAAAATTCTCGGCGCAGTATTTCCCAGCACTGCCACAAAACAACCAAAATTTCAAAATTTAGCGAAATTTTAAGCGTTATATTAGTTTTATTCGATATAATGCGATTTCTTATTACTTGGACAGGTGGGTGAGCTGGCCGAAACCACACCCCTGCTAAGGGTGCAGCTTCTAACCGGGGCTCGAGGGTTCGAATCCCTCCCTGTCCGCCACCAAATCAAAATCCCAAAATCTACCCTTTCATTACCAATTTTCTGTATAATAGGCAAATTTTATGAAAGGTGAAATCATGAAAAATATCAAACAAATCTCACACCCCCTAATCGAGCACAAACTCTCAATCCTGCGAGATAAAAAGACAGATCCATTTCAGTTTCGTATGCTAATCGACGAGATTAGCTATCTAATGCTTTTTGAGGCAAGCAACGATTTGCGCCTAAAAGACGCGCCGATTACGACGCCTGTGGCAAAAATGACAGCAAAAAGATTAGACGAAAAAATTATGATATGCCCTATTTTGCGCGCTGCGCTTGGTATGCTGGACGCTGTCTTTAAGCTAATTCCAGATGCGAGCGTCGGGTTTTTGGGCTTTCAGCGAAATGAAGAGAGTTTGCAGGCTGAGTTTTTCTACGCAAAACTCCCGGGCGACTACAAAGAGCGCACCGCAATCATCATAGATCCGATGTTTGCCACCGGTGGCACGGCGATTGACGCGGTGAAATTCCTCAAAGAAAAAGGCGTGAAAAAGATCAAATTTATCTCTATCATCGCAGCACCTGAGGGCTTGCAAAAATTTAGCGAAATCTACCCAGATGTGCCTGTATATACCGCTGCAATCGACGAGAAACTAAACGAAAACGGCTACATCGTCCCGGGTCTAGGAGATGCTGGCGATAGGGTGTTTAATACGATGAAGTAAGCGAATTTAGGCGTTTTATGACGCTTAAAATTGATTTATGGCGCGCTGGTTTGGTGCTGGCGCACCAAAATTTTAAAATTCGCATAAATTTGGCGGGTTGTTTGCGATACTGCGCCGAGATTTAAAAATTCGGGCAGTTACTCGGACTTGCGTGTGTGCTAAATAAAAATGTGCCATTTTGCAAATAGTAGTCATGTTTAACCGATACGCCAAGCTTTCGCAATAATCTGTCACTTGGATTGGTGCAGTAAGAATTTAGCATTATTTGCTGATATTCATTTTTTAATTCCAACACAGTATTATCACTTAAATGATTTACAAAAAACATAGTGCTATAAATATAAGTATTACTAGCACAATATAAATTATATGTTGCACTGTATTCATCTAAAACCATAGGCATTCTGGCGTTGAATTTATTTATACTGTTTATGATATATTTTCTATCACAAATATTTGTAGAATTTAAAAAATTTGGACAATTTCTCGGATTTGTGTTGATAGTATGGACTAAATTTCCACTTTTATTAAAGAAGTTCATTTTGATATTAAGTCCTATATCAGCGGCTAGCTCAATATTATAGTCAGAACACATTACTTCATTTTTCATAAATTTATCCAATTCATCTTTTTCTCTTTGCGATGGAGTTTGGTTTGTATTTATATGAGTATTTAATATAATTGTATTATTTTGACACTCGCTTTTACTAAACCAAAAATCTTTCTTACCTGCATTTAACGCCATACTATCTAGCCTGTCAATCCATTCTCTCATATACTGCTCATCGCAAATATCTTGTCCGAAAGCAAAGCTAAAAAATAAATTTGTAAATAAAATTGAGAATATTAATTTTTTCATTTTAATCCTTATTTTTAGCATATTGATATAGAAATAATATCAGCATAACTACAATTAAAATAGCACTAATCCACAAATAACTCTCAAAATCTTCCGCTGGTGTAGAATATCTACCAGTAGGCGTATCTCTCGGTCCTACACGAATTTCATAAGGAGTATTCCAATTGTAAATTTTATATCCAACACAACCACCAATATAAACTACAACAAAAAACCATATTGTAAATTTTCCCATATTACCCTACTTATTCATTTGATTAACTTTTTGATTATACAAATTTATGCAACCATTAAGCCAAATTTGTTTTTGTTGCAGTTTTGTTTCTTCTAAATTTAAAGACATATTTAAACTTTCAAGATGCTTTAATCTATTTACAGTTTGATTTAATCTATCAAACCGCCTATTAGGATTAAGAATATCTTGCGCAATAGAATTTGGCGTATCTATATGTATTGGTGTGTGCATAGAATTGATTTCTTGTCTTTTTATTTCTAACATTTGAAAATTTTGATTAATTTGCCTTTGTTCTAAATTTAGAACTTGCGATATTATATTCATTTGCTCTGCTGTTTGCGCCCTTGATATTTCATTATAACAATCAAACTGATTTGCAAATATGCTCGAAATAAGCATACAAAATATTGTAATTTTTTTCATCTATTTTCCTTTAAAATAAACTATCAGATTTATAAATTTTGCTCATAAATTTCAAAAACACTTCGGCGTTGGCGAAATTTTCTTTTAATAAATTATATTTTTTCATCGCATAAAATAACGAGGCGCTTTTTGATTGCGATGAAAATGATTTTTTAGGATTAAATTCTATGTCGCTAAAATACTCAAATTCGCAAATTTTATCGCTTAAATGCGAATTTTGTAAAAGTGCATTTATATAAAGCCAATCGTAAAAATATGTTTTCGGCTCAGTTGAATACTCTACGCCAAAAAGTTTAAACCCTACAAAATTTCCACTATTTTTTAATTTTTCATATTTTTTTGGATGAATTTTTTCATCATAAATTATTTCGTGGTATGCTCCACCGCGCTCAAAAACTTTTGAACCTTGAAAAAACCGCTCCACACTTGTTTTTATATTTTCGCCGTTTTCATTTTTTAATGTAAGTTGCAAGTTAAAAGCACTTAAATTTTGCCCTAAATCTAATGGTGAAGCCTTTGAAATTTCTAAAATTTTATCACTTTTAAATTTTGTTTTTGCAGAATTTAAAAAGCTTTTGACTGACTTTTCTTTTTGAGATTTTGCAAAACCTGAAAAATACTCGAATTCTACATTTTCAAATTTTACATACGGAGCTTTTTCTACCACATAAAAACATGGTCTGATTGCTTTTGCCATTTTAACACCAAATCAAAGGAATAATTTCGCTAACAAATTTTAACGGAATATTTTCATAAATCATAACTTCTGATTGAGCCATTTTAAATTCTGGTTGGTTGCTATAATCAGGAAATCCATCTATCGCATATAATTTTTCAAAATTTAATGTATTTTTAATCACACTATATTTATTTATATTTGCATTATTATCAGTAGCATTTTTATCACTCATTAAAAACGCACGATAATATAAAATCAAAGGACTTATTAAAATCAAAGCAAAATCTTCAATAAATTTACCTCGCTCAATAAAAGCCTTATACATCGGCGAATCACCAATAATTGATAAATGCACATAATCATCCAAATTTCGTCTTTTGTCTAAACTATGTGATAAATCCTCTGTTATAAAATCCATTTCTACATTTTTATCTTTTAAGTAATTTTTACTATAAATTCCACCCATTTTTATGATTGATGGCAAATTTGTCAATTTTGTTAAATGAATAAAATCATAATATTTTGATTTATTTAAAAATAAATCTTTGCAGAATTTATCGGCTTCATCGAAATTTTCTAACACAGAGAGATTAAGTTTTGGCTCTGATTTAAAATCTTTGGCTAATTTTTCTATTTCGCTTCTTTGCGGAATATTTGGCGAGTGAAAATTTTTAATTCTTGTAAATTTTCCAAAATCTTGTATTAGTTTATCATCAAAACCCCAACCCATTTTTATCCTTTTATTAAAATTTAACTGCTATTCTACCCAATTTTCCCTAAATTTATTCAATTTGAAGTCTATAAATATTCAATACGAATAAAAAAATATTTAAAATTCAAAGAAGTTATTCATTTTGAATATTTAGGACGAAAATGGAAATTTACGAAAAAATCGCCGAAATCGCAAAAGAAAAAAATATCAGCAAAAAAGAGCTTGTCAGGCGGATTTTATCGCTCGAACCGCACCTAAACTCCACAGGCGAAATCCCCAGCGAACCCACGCTTTACAACTACCTCAACGGCAATCGTGAGCTAAAAGTCGAGCTAATCCCATTTATCGCCCAAGCTTTGGGCGTTTTCGAGCAAGAGCTTTTCATCTGCAACGAAAACGACAGGGCGAGATTTTACAACCATTTAGCCAAGACTTACGCCACGCTTGACCCCGAATTTAGCGAGCTTTTGCCCTATGCTTCGCCGATTTTGCTAAAACACATAAAGCTACTTTTGCGCGAAAGCAAAGCCCAAACCCAAAATTTAATGCAATAAATTCCAAACCCCGCAAAACCCGTAAATTTAAAACCAAATTTCTATCCCAAACTAATCAAATTTTTTCAATCAACTCTAATCAAATTTCGCTACAATTCGCCCCGAAAAAAGCAGGTCTGCTTAACTTATCAAAAAGGCAATTTAATGCCAAAATCAACCATACTTTTTATCATTTCAGGTGCTCTTCTTGGCCTTGGCGGAGCCGCGCTCGTGCATTATGGCAACCCCGCGAATATGGGCGTTTGCGCCGCTTGTTTCTTGCGCGATACAGCTGGTGCGCTCGGCTTTCACAGAGCAGCCGTGGTGCAATACATACGCCCAGAAATCATCGGCCTTATCATCGGCGGTTTTATCGCCTCGCTAATTAGCGGCGAGTATCGCACACTCTCGGCCTCATCGCCATTTACGAGATTTATCTTAGGGATTTTTGCGATGATTGGCTGCTTGGTGTTTTTGGGCTGTCCGTGGAGAGCGTTTTTGCGCCTAGGCGGAGGCGATATGAGCGCAATCGCTGGCGTGGTGGGGCTATTTGCCGGGGTAGCTTGTGGCAGGTTTTTTAAGGCTAGCGGATACGAGACAGAGCGCGAAAACGAGCTTTCAAAACCGCTTGGCGCCATGCCACTTATCATTGGAATTTTGCTTTTGCTAGCACTCATTAGCGGGGTGAAATTTGGCGAAAACGGCGCGATTTTTAGCTCTACAACGGGTCCCGGCTCACAACATGCGCCGATTTTTAGCTCCCTAATCGTAGCCATCATCATCGGCGCGGCTATGCAAAGAAGCAAATTTTGCTCCGTAGGCGCACTTTCGCGCACTTTTAACGGCGATTTTTCTATGTTTTGGGGCATAGTGGCGGTAATCGTAAGCGCCTCAATCGCAAATTTGGCGTTTGGGCAGTATAAATTCGGCTTCGAAGCTCAGCCAATCGCGCATAACGAATTTATCTGGAATTTCGCCGGCATGGCATTGGCGGGGCTATGCTTTTCGCTGTGCGAGGGCTGTCCTGGCAAACACCTAGTCCAGGCTGGAAGCGGAAACCTAAACTCTGCGATTTTCATCGCTGGCATGGCGTGTGGCGGGGCTATCGCGCATAATTTTTCGCTAGCTAGCTCGGCTAAGGGGATTAGCGAATTCGCGCCGTATGCAGTGGCGCTTGGCTTTGCGTTTTGTGCGTATTTTGGGATTTTTAGTAGGCAAAAAGCCTAAATTTGAAATTTGGCGCGATCTAACACTCGCGCCAAATTTTTAAGAAGTTAAAATTTAATCAATGCGAATTTCGCGGTGATTACATAGTTAAAAATTGATTGTATAAATCGTCTAACAAAAAGTAGTGTTTAGGGACATTTCCGTTATAAAATGGCCCGATTGTCTCATCGTATTTTTTATCGAAATACCCTGCTTGCGAGAGCTCGAAAATCTTTTGATCGACCAATTGTAGCATATCTTTGTTGCCCTTTTGGGTGACGACGCAGTCGAAAAATGTCTCGCCGATTTTTGGGATTGATACTTCGAAATTTATATCTAGCACTGGCACAGAGGCGACCGAGACGATATTGTGCATATATGCGTCAGCCTCGCCACGATTGACCTTGTCGTAGCAGTCTTTGTTATTTTGGCATGGCACTGGGGTGATATTAGGGTTTTTGCGCACCCAGACATCTGAGTTGCTCTCGCCGATGACAGCTATTCTTTTGCCCTCTAAATCCTCGATTGATTTGATACCAACTGATCTTTTCGAAACGGTCGAGAGATTGATAGAAAAATATGGCACCGAAAAATCAGCCACTTGGGCGCGTTTTTCGTTTCTAGTGTAAGCTGCGATTAGCAAATCGACCTTGTTGTCTTTAACATAGTCTAGGCGCTCTTTTTGAGGCACGCCTACGAACTCTATCCTGCCCTCATCGCCCAAAATAGCCTTTGCGATCTCTTTTGCGAAGTCGATCTCAAAGCCCACAAATGAGCCATCACTTTGCAATACGCTAAATGGTGCCATGTGCTCGCTCACGCCGATTCTTAAAACCTTGCTAGATTTGATTTGATCTAGCGTGTTTGCGCTGGCTACGCTAGCACCCAAGCAAGCTACGCCCACCAATGAACAAAGAAGTTTTTTCATGATTTCCCCTTTTAACGAAATAAAGTGCGATTATAACCCGTGTTCATTAAAGCATTTTAAAATTTAAAACTAAGATTACACTAAAATTATATAAAATATAAAACTTATTGATATTATAAAAATTTAAATAAGAATTTTTAAAAAATTTAAAAAAGGGGCGTAAATTTAAAATTTACGCCCAAGCAAGGGATTTTAGATCGATTTTTTCTGCGCCAAAATACTTGCCATACACATCGTTGTAGATAATTCCCAAGCACTCTTTAAATCTCGGATCCTCTTCTGCGCTAATCGCGTTTAAAACAGCTGTTTTGACGCTAGCAGGGTTTTTAGGCTCACCGCTTGTGCGAAGCGCGTCCATAAATTTGTCATAAAGCTCGTCAGCATGGACATAGCTCATCAAAAATTTTGCCTTTTGGTAAGCTGATTTTTCAAACGCCATATCGCCTACTAACGAAGGTTTATCTGTGAAAATAAAATTCTCACTTTTTTCAAATTTTTGCTCTTTTAGCTTTTGATCTACTAGCCCAAGCGCGCTAGCTAGCCCGTATAAAATGCCAGCTGGGTGCGGAGGACAGCCAGGGATAAAGACATCGACTGGAATTACGCTTTGCGCACCGCCCCACACGGCGTAACTATCGTGGAAGATTCCGCCACTTGAACCGCACGCGCCCAAGGCTACGACGATTTTTGGCTCAGGAATCGCCTCATACGCGCGCAAAAGCGGATAATACATCTGCCTAGTAACTGGCCCAGTTACTAGCAAAATATCGGCGTGGCGTGGGTTTGCGACGAGTTTGAAGCCAAATCTCTCTGGATCCCATTGTGGAGCAAGAGTGGCGAAAATCTCGATTTCGCAACCATTACAGCTACCGCAATCGACACGAAAAACGCTGAAACTTCGCCTAATTTGTTTTAAAAATTTTAATTTATCATCGCCGCTCATCACACAATCCTTTGATAATCATTTTCTCGCATTTTCGCTGCTGTGTTTTCGCGTTTGCAAGCAGGGCAAATTTGCGTATATTCTCTGGCTAGCTTTTTGCGATCATCGCTCATATTTGAAGCCGCGATTCTACTAAGCGCGGTTTGGACAAAACGCTTCGAAGTAAAGGCCTTGCCACACTGCGAGCAGTTATGCGCCTCCATAGTGCCACACACATGCAAATCAGCTCGATTGAAATTCACGCCTAGTTCAAATTTAGAGCTAAGTTTGATAGCCTTTGTAGGGCAGACCTCCTCGCAACGACCACAAAAAATGCACCTGCCAGTATCGTATCGCCACACTACTGACTTTTCATCTTCGATTTTGACGCTGATTGCGTTTGGCGGGCAAGCCACGCCACAAGACGCGCAACCAATGCACAAAGCGTAGGTGTATTCTGGGCGGCCTCTGAAATTTTCACTCATTTCATACGGCGCTAACGGATAAGGCTTTGTAACAACTCCCTTTTTTTTCACTAAATCAAAAATTTTCATCTAATTTCCTTTTTGGCAAATCGCTTTAAGCTCTTTTCCGGCTAAAATTTTGCTTTTTCCGCTTTTTATATCGACTACGGTTAGCCTTTCGGTGCATGAATAGCACGGATCTAGGCTACATACGATAAGCGCGGCATCAGCGACGGTGTAGCCACGAAGCTGATGAGCTAGGGCTGGCCAGTTGCTAAATGTAGGAGCCTTGACGCGCCATCTATATACCTTTTGGCTTCCGCTTTGCATTATCCAGTGTATATCCTCACCGCGTGGGGCTTCGATATAACCGATTGCGTAGCTGTTTGGCTTAACCCTATAATCGCTACTTACGATGATATCGCCACCTGGCATTATATCAATACACTGCCTGATTATATTAATCGCGTCTTTTGTGTCATGGTAGCGCACCTTGACCCTGCCATAGACATCGCAACTACTCTCGGTATTTATGTTAAATTTGAGTTTTTTCGTAAATTCATCAGGGTAATCGTAACGAACATCTCGCTTAAATCCACTAGCCCTGATTGTAGGTCCTACTGAGCCATAATCCCTGCCAACTTGCGGATCTAAAACGCCAATTCCCTTCCAGCGGGACATTTGTCTTTCATCATTTATGATGACTTCCCAGACATCTTCAAATTCTTGCTCGATTTTAGAGAGCAAATTTAAAATCTCTTTTATCTCTTTGGCTCTGATATCTCGCCTCATACCGCCTACGGTTACCGTGCCGTAAGTTTTCCTGCCACCTGTTAAAATTTGAGCTAAATCAAGCGTATATTCACGAATTCTAAAAACATGCATAAATGCGGTGTAGTTTCCCGTAACTTCACACGCTAAACCGATATTTAGCAAGTTTGAGTGAAGTCTTTCAACTTCTGCACTCATAACTCTAAGAGCTTTTGCTCGTTCAGGAATTTCTAACCCCATAGCGTTTTCTGCGGCTCTTGCCATAGCGATAGAGTGCGCAAAACCGCAAATTCCACAAACTCTCTCGGCTAAAAACGCCATTTGAGTGTAGTTCATACGATTTTCGGCTAGTTTTTCCATGCCTCTATGCTCATAATACAGCCTATAATCCGCATCTACAATCGTATCGCCGTCACAATAAAGCCTAAAATGTCCCGGTTCATCAGCCGTGATATGAAGCGGTCCAAGCGGGATAGCTTGGGTATTTACGCCCTTTGGCTTTTTAAATTCATAATCAGGCTCTATGCTTAGCGGATCTGGACGAAATTTATAATTCATCTCATCTTTTCTAAGCGGATATAAATCTAGCGGCCAATCATCACTCATAGCAAGTCTTCTTGGATCTATTAGCCCTTCTGCTCTAAGCCCAAAGAGATCAAAAGCTTCTCTTTCATACCAAACAGCAGCCTTAACAAGCGGTGTAACTGAGGGATAAACAGGATCATCAGCCGGAATTAGAGTTTTAACGGTTATAAAGCATTTCTCTTCTAATTCATCATCTTGGCTAAATTTAGAACCCTCCATAGAAAGCACATAATAAAGCGCAAAATGTTTATTGATAGATCGCTCGTCGTTTGCCACCATCGTCACTAACCAACCGCCGATACCATAATATAGCTTATTTACCACAGCAGGTAGATCGTTTCTATCGACCAAAATCGTTATTTGTTTATCGGTTTGTCTTGTGGTTTCAAGTATGTTAAATTCGCTTTCGATTTGACTAATGTATAAATCACCTATCATCTTAAATCCTTTATTAAATTCACGCTCAAATCAAGCAAATTCCAGAA
Organism: Campylobacter sp. VBCF_04 NA7; assembly: GCF_027737405.1. Classification (NCBI taxonomy): domain Bacteria; kingdom Pseudomonadati; phylum Campylobacterota; class Epsilonproteobacteria; order Campylobacterales; family Campylobacteraceae; genus Campylobacter; species Campylobacter sp. VBCF_04 NA7. The sequence continues at coordinate 285,952 of NZ_JAOVTT010000002.1, read as the reverse complement.
AAACTCAAATTTCCAAAGTCCAAAAGCGATAACAAAAAAGCCCAAAAATATAAGCGGTAAATTTTCGAACAAACTCATCTCTTTATCGTATTTTAACTCGCTTTGGTTTTTGCCAAATGAAGCTAAGAAAAAGTGTGAAAAGTCTGCTATGAAAATAACTGCTAATGCAATCGCAAAAATAATCGCTACGACATATCGCTCTGTCAAAATTGCTTGCGTAAAAGTCATAAATTCGCTTACGAAAATCGCAAAAGCTGGAACTCCAACAAGTGAGCAAATCGAAATTCCAAAAAACACGCAAGTAAGTGGTGCAGTGTAGGCTAGACCACCCATTTTGTGCATATTGTTTGTTTGGTAAATTCTCCAAGTATTTCCCGTGGTAAGGAAAGCTAGGGCTTTTGTAAGGCTGTGAGCTAGGCAATGGAAAAGTGCTGCCGCTACGCCGATTTTTCCGCCAACTCCCAAAGCAAATGCGATAACGCCCATATGAACTACGCTGTGATAAGCAAGCATGCGTTTTACATCGTGTTGAGTTACCAAGAAATACCCAGCCACATAAAGTGTAATCACGCCACTTACAAGCATAGTATCCATTACAAATTCCATGCCGACTGAATTTGCAGCGATAAAATAGTATCTAATGAGAGCTAGCATTGCGACTTTTAGCACTATACCGCTAAGCACAGCAGAAGTCGGAGATGGACCTTGTGCGTGAGCGTCAGGAAGCCAAGTATGAGTTGGAACAAGACCTGCTTTTGTGCCAAATCCAACAAGAGCTAAGATAAAAATAACTTTCATCGTAAGCGGATCGATTTTTTTATCAATTAAATCTGTAAATAAAATCCCACCGCTTGAATAAAGCAAAATAGTAGCCAGCATAGCAAATGCTAGACCAAGAGAGCAGACCATTACATATTTATAACCGGCTTCTACGATTTGTTTTTTCTTGTTATAAACAACCATAAAAACACTACTTAGCGTTGTCGCTTCGACAGCCGCCCACATGATAGCAATATCATTTGCCACAGCAGATAGTATCATAGCAAATGTCGTGATATAGGCTAAAACTAGCATTTTTTTGATTTTTTTAGGGCTTTCATCTCTCCAACCAAGATAGGTAGGAAAATATAGCGTTACCAAAGTCCCTGTAATGCCGATGATTGTCAGATAAATTCCACCCAAGCTATCTAAAAACAGCATTTTATTTAGCGCGAAAAGCGGGGTAAAGCCTATCAAAGAGATAGCTTTAAATATAACAGCACAAATAACGAGCGCAAAGGCTAAATTTGCGATTTTTATCAGCCTATCAGGCACGAAATAAATCAACGCCGCACATATTAACGGCAAAATAAGCATTAAATATATTATCATATTAACCCTTTAACTCACTGGCTAAATTCGTATTTTGGCTACCAAAGACCTCTTTGTATCTAACTGCCAAAATAGCCATAATCGCGATTCCAAACACAGCGTCGCTTAAAATTCCAAGCTCGACTAGCGAACTAGCATTACAAGCGTTTGTGGCTAAATTTAGATGAACCGCGTTTTCTATCAAACAATAAGCCAAAATTTGTTTTAAAAACGACCTTCTTAAAATAAATCCGCAAACCCCAATCCAAAATGTAAAAATTGCAGCACAAATAACCACTTCGTTTTGAATAATTGCAAATTTCATAAATATCGGCGTTAAAAGAAGTGCCAATCCAAGCGAAAATGCAAAAGCTATCACAGGCGATAAGAAAAATCCTGTGTATGGATCATTTTCATAACGCATATCGATTTTACTAAGAGCATAAAACAAAATCGCAGGAACCAAAATAACCTTTGTAATAATCGCAATTACCGCCCAAGAACGAAGCTCGTGAGCATCAAATTTAGCTGCCATAATAAAAAATAGAGTTACCAAACAAACAGTATTTAACGCATAAAGAGAAATTGAAATTTTATAATCCCTAAACGAAAATACCGCCAAAGAAATCATCATTAAAAGTATTGCAAATGCTTCCATATTAAACCCCCGCAGCAAACAAAATCACGCTTAAAACGCCAAGTCCTAACATCCACGAAGCGTTTAATTTCAAAGTCGAAAGCATTGCATACCTAGGACCGAAGTTATCGATTAGCACAGCAGCCGTTGTGGCAAATTCGACCAAAATCACCGTAAAAATGCAATCTAGTAGTAAATTATTAAACCCAAAAGGAATAAAAATTTTAACAAATAGGCAAATTACGGCAAATTGTTTTAGCATAGCGCCAATGTCGATGAGCGCCAAATCTCTACCGCTAAATTCAGCCACGACACCTTCTTGAACCTCTTGTTCTGCTTCTGCTATATCAAAAGGCTTTCTTGACATTTCGATATAAACAGCCCACAAAAACACAATCCCAGCGACTATAAACGATGCTTTTGCGCCGATTTCGCCATTTATCACAGCTTGGTGAATTTTGACCAAATTTGTATCGCCAAACATCGCACAAACCACGATTACACCGCAAATCATAATAGGCTCAGCATAAAGAGCAAGCATATTTTCTCTGTTTGCGCCGATTGCCGCAAATGGGTTTAGGCTATCAAATGCTGCTAAATTTAGAATAACTCTAAATGCGACCAGCAGATACACGATAACAATCAAATCTGAAATGCTCTCACATCTAGCAGCCGTTAGCATTACCAAAAACGCTCCGATTGCCACAAGCAAATACGGCGTCCATTTAAAGACAAAATGGGCTGAATTTGGAGCCGTTCGCTTTCTGCGCAAAAGTTTTAACAAATCATAATAAGTTTGCCAAATCGGCGGTCCTTGGCGAGACTGGATTTTTGCACGCAAACTTCGACAAATACCGTCAAATAGTGGCATCAAGGCAAGAGCTAAAAGTAGTTGTAATATCATAGTTTGCCTCCAAAAAAGTAAAATATTCCCACGCCCATAACGCCAAGATAAAGCACCATATAAAATGCGTAAGTCGCACTCTTGCCATTTTGCATAATGGCGATTTTATCGGCTATTTTCATATTTATATCAATTATAGGCTTGTAGATATATTCCATAAAAACATCTTTTACGATAATGCTATAAGATGAGCCTTTTTTGCGCATTTTTATGCACATAAATTTAGATAAAACTCGCCTTAAATCGCCTACGGCTGTGTTTGAATTTGGCAAGAAATCATTGCTAAATTTAAATCCGTTCGCCCATGGATCGCTTAGTTTTGGTTTATCAAAAGGCGATTTGAAAACTAACAAAATCACAAATGGCAAGATTAACATAGCAATCAAACATAGCCAAAGCAATGAAAACGATAGCGTCGCTCCGCTATCTGCCACTGGCATAAATGACCAAATTTTGCTTACAAACATAGGCGATGAAAGAGCCAAAATCACGCAGAAAAGCGCCAAAATCACCATAGGCACGAGTGAGAAAATCGAAGCCTCCCTATACTCGCCTTTGGCTTTGCCACTAAATATTAATCCGTAAAATTTAACGAAGGCAAACGCACAAAGCACGCCAGCTAGCGTCAAACCGATAGTCGAAAGCGCAAAAACTAATCTTGAAATTCCAGGATCTGTTTTTGATAAAAGTGCTTTATATATCAACCACTCGCTCGCAAAGCCGTTAAATAGCGGAATTGCGACTATGCTTAACACAGCTATTAGCGAACAAAACGCAGTGATTGGCATAAATTTGGCCAAACCGCCCAAAGAGTTGATTTTTAGCTTTTTGCTTGCATTGTAGATATTTCCAGCAGCAAAGAACAAAACAGCCTTGAACACGCTGTGATTTAAGCTATGCAAAATCGCACCAGCCAAACCAAACGCAGCTAATATATTATTATTAGTCGCCAAGCCATAAAGTCCAGCACCAAGTGCTAGCAAGATAATTCCCATATTTTCAACAGAACTATATGCGATTAGTTTTTTATACTCGTTTTGAAGCGCAGCAAAAATGATACCCCAAACAGCACCAAATGCGCCCAAAATCATCATAGCTAAGGCAAAAGAGGCAGGGATTTTGGCAATTAACATAAATTTAATCAAACCAAAAATTGCGACCTTACTCATCGCAGAACTAAATAGTGCTGAGACATTTGAATTTGCAAGAGGATATGCTAGCGGGCTCCACACATGAAACGGTGCAAGACCAGCCTTCGTGCCAAATCCGATAAAAAGCAAAATGCAAATAAATAAAGATGAAGCATTGAAATTCCAGTCGCTAAAATGCAAGCTTCCAGCACTATGCGCCATAATCAAAAACGCTATAACGATACAAAACGCGCCCACTTGCGCCACGCCAAGATATAGCATAACTGTGAAATTCGAACTTGGAGTGTCGTTGAATTTGAGCATTAGCGCAGAAACTAGCGTCATTAACTCCCATAAAACCACGAATCCAAAAACATCATTACTACTAATAACCATTAGCATGCTTAGCATAAAAAAGCTAAAAAGCGCAGATTTTACAGCAAAATTTAGCTTGAAATTTTGCAAATATCCAAGCGAATAAATCGCACTCATCGCGCCTATAAAACATACTATAAAACTAAAAAATGCACCCAAAGGCGTTAGCAAAAAGCTTGGTTCAAACAAAAATCCCCTAAGCACAAATTCGCTACTTCCATGCAGTTGCGATAGGAAATACAGCGCGCCCACTACCGAAATAGTGGCATTTGAAATAAATCCAAAATACAAAGCAGTCTTTTGCGAATTATAAAGAGCTAAGCTGATAACGCCTATTAATAAGTATGAAATAAAAATAAATTCAAGCATTGTCATCCTTATTATCGTTAGATTTCAAATTTGGATTTTTTGCCCCTTTGCTCTCTTTTTTCGGTTTAGAGGCTACTTTTTGCGGTTTTATCTCATCACTAGGCTTAGCTTCTACTTTTGGCTCAGCTTTTAGCTCGGTTTTTGCTTCGACCTTTTGAGGAGTCGGTTTTTGAGCTACTTTCTCAGCTGGCGCAGGAGTTAGGGCAGGAGCTGTTTGTGGGGCTAGTTTTTCAGCCGGTTTTTGGGCTGACGCACTCTGTGGCGCAGAAGCCGTATCAGAAGCCGCTTTTTCAGCCACGCTCGCTTCTGGCGCAGGTTTTGGCGCAGGTGGAGCCACGAACTCGCTTAGATCAACATCTCTATCGCTGATAGCCTTGATGAAATTTTGCATATTTTCCGTATTTTTGAGTTTTTTTCCGATTTTATGCTCTGAATTTGAATCTAGCATTATAATCGCGCCTTTTGGACAGGCTTCGACACAGGCCGAGCCCTCCTCTCTACCATCACAAATATCGCATTTGACAGCGAGACTTGGAAATCCCGGTTGGCTAAGATAGTTCGCGTCTTTTTCGACTCCAAAAACACCAGTGCTATCTAATGAGACGGCGCCATACGGACAGGCTACGGTGCAAAGCCCACAGCCGACGCATAAATGCTCATTGAGATGGACAAAATCTGTTAAATTTTGCAAAGCACCGCTTGGGCAAACTACGGCGCATGGAGCATCGTCGCATTGGCGACATTGGTTTGTAGAAGAGGTTTTTTCTACTTTGAATACTCTAATGCGTGTAATTCCTAGTTTGCCGCGTTTTATAGATTCTTTAACACAAGCCTTCTCGCACGCCTTACAACCTATGCAAAGCTCCGGATTTGTGATTACAATTTGATGAATTTTACTCACACGACAGCCTTTTCAAAGAAATCTGATAATTGACATGTGAATTTATCAAAATTCGTCTAAATTTAGGTTGAAAAATTTATTTATTATTAAAATTTTATTAATATGAAACTAAAATTTAACTACCAAATTTCAAAATTTTAAAATTTCGGCGTGAAAAATGTGTCGTCGTGGATGTTGTTAAACGCACTTTCTAGGCTGATAAAAAATTTCGGGTGAGCCTTTTCATACTGGGCTAAAAGCTCCTTTGTCGCGGCTCTGGCGATTGGTTCCTTGCCTCCGTATTGTTTGGCTGGACAGCTATCTTCTTCGTTCATCACTGGAAGCTCATTTTGCGCCGCACACGCGCTTAGCTGGCGCTCTCTGGCTAGGATTAGTGGGCGGATTATTACTAGGCCGTTTTGGGCGGTGTATTTTGGAGCTAGGGTGCGAAGTGCGCCATTGTAGGTGAAATTCATAAAAAAACTCTCCGCAGCGTCGTCTAAATGGTGAGCTATGGCGATTTTGTTAAAGCCGTTTTCGAGTGCGTATGTGTAGAGATAGCCTCTGCGCATGCGCGAGCAAAAACTGCAAAATGTGGTGTTTGCGCGGATTTTTTCCTTGCCAAATTCGAAAATTTTGGTTTCAATGATACGATATGGGATTTCGTGTTTCTTAAAATGCGCTGAAATTTCGCCTAAATTCTCGCCTATACCATAGCTTATCGTGACGGCCTCGAACTCCCATTTTAGCGGGCTTACACTTTGGAAATGCTTCAAAATATGTGCCAAAGACATGCTGTCTTTGCCACCACTTAACCCGAGCAAAATTTTATCGCCCTCTTCGAACATTTTGTATTTTGCGTTGGTTTGGCCGACCACGCGCAAAAGTTTTTTGGAGATATTTATCAAAGAAGTTCGACCATTTTTAGGGCTAAATTCGCGCTGATTTTCGCGCTTTTTACGACGAATTCGTCGAAATCAAACTCGGCTTTGTTTCCAGCCTCGTCGCTAATGGCTCTTAACACGCAAAAGCCAACACCTAGCGCGTGGCAAACCTGCGCTACGCTAGCGCCCTCCATTTCGACCGCGCTCGCGTCAAATTCGGCCCCAATCCAAGCTTTGCGCGCCTCGTCGCATACGAATTGATCGCCACTTGCGATAATGCCTGATTTTAAATTTAGCCCCAATTCCCTTGCCGCGCGCTGTGCGATTTCGTTAAGATTCGCGTCAGTATCCACAAAAATCGGGCTTCCTGGCACAAATCCGTGCGGATGACCAAAGGCCGTGATATCCAAATCATGCTGGACTAGGCGGGTAGCGTATAAAATTTCGCCGATTTTCAAACCCTCTTTAAGCGCGCCTGCAACGCCCGTAAAAATAAGCTTCTCTGCGCCGAATTTTTCTATCATCAGCGTGGCAGTAAGGGTAGAATTTACCTTGCCGATTTTTGAGTAAGCGATGATAAGCTCGTGCGCGCCGAATTTCGCAAGGTAGAATTCGTTGTTTGCATAATCAATCTTTTTGGCGTCTAAATTCGCCAAAAGTGGCTCTATTTCCTCTGGCATTGCGCCTAAAATTGCGATTTTCAAGCGTTTTCCTTTGCGAATTTTACAAATTCTTCTAGCGAGCTTAAATTTGAAATGCTAAAAGTCGGTTTGTCGGTGATTTTTTTGTTTATCCCTTTTAGCACGCTTGCGCCAAATTCGACGAAGCAATCCACGCTATTTTCGTAGTTTTTCACGCTGTGTTTGTATAGTACTGGGCTGATTAGTTGCGCTTTTAAAAGCCCTAGGGCTTCACTTTTTGTGCTATAAATTTTAGCTGTTGCATTGGCTACGACTGGGGCAAAACTATCATTTAGCGTAGGCTCTAAATGGCTCACAAGCTCGTCGCTTGCGCTTTGAAGCATTGGGCAGTGGCTAGCTACGCTCATATTAAGTAGCATTGCGCGCTTTGCGCCAGCTTCTTTAAATTTGGCTTCCAAACTCGCCAAATCATCGCGGTTGCCAGCCACGACGATCTGTCCGTCGCAGTTGAAATTCGCAGCCCAAACCTGCTTGCCCTGCGCCCTAGCCTCGTCGCAAATAGCGCAAACTACCTCGTCGCTAAGGGCCAAAACCACCATCATACCGGCATTTTTGCCCTCGCAAGCATTTTGCATTAATTTCCCGCGGATATTTACAAGCCTTAAAATTTCCTTTGCCTCAATCGCACCAGCAGCGCCAAGTGCGCTAAACTCGCCAAGCGAGTGTCCTAGCAAAAACTCAGGCGAAATTTTAATCTGCTCATTTAGCGCCAAAACACACATTATCGAATTTAGCGCGATTGCTGGCTGAGTAAATTCAGAAATATCAAGTTTATCGTTTGCCTCAAAAAGCAAATTTGCAAAATCGATTTTAGTATGCGCGCTAGCAGTGTCCAAAAGCTCTTTTGCGCTGGCAAAATTTTCGTAAATTTCTCTGCCCATACCCACGCTTTGTGAGCCTTGACCCGGGAAAATAAATGCGTATTTCATATATTAGTCCTCGTGGTGATGACCGTGTCCGCCGCAGCACTCATGATCGCCATGGTGGTGGTGTCCATGCCCGCCACAACACTCGTGATCTCCGTGGTGGTGGTGTCCATGTCCGCCGCAGCACTCATGGTCTTCGCCATGATGATGTCCGTGTCCGCCACAACCGCAAGTATGCTCGCCCTCTGGCACGCCTGTCATTAGCTCGTCTTCGCTCGGCTCGCGATTTTCGACGACTTTGACATTAAATTCTAGCTCTTTGCCTGCAAATGGGTGGTTAAAGTCGATTGTAACATCTTCTTCGCCGATTGCTTTGACGATTACGCGGGTTGTCGCGCCGTCTTCTGCCTGACCGAAAAGCTCCATACCTACGACCAAATCAATACCTGCAAATTCCTCTTTTGGCAAAATTTGGATAGCGTTTTCGTTGTATTCGCCAACGCCGTCACTTGGTGAAATTCTAACGATTTTGCTCTCGCCCTCGCCTAGGCTTAGAACTTCATCTTCTAGTTTTTGGATAATTTGCTCTTTGCCAGTGATGAAGGCAATCGGATTTGCGTTGAAATTTGACTCTAAAATTTCGCCTGAATTTGCGTCTTTTAGCTCATAATACATTTTTATAACTCTGTTTTGCGCCATAAAATTCTCCTTAAATTAAAATTTATCAAATTTTGATTTTAGCGTGTTGGTGCAGCTTTAGCCTCTTTTGAATCAGGGTAAGATGATTTTAGAGCGTTGTAAAATTTCGTTCCGCTTGCGCTATCCCCGATTTTATCGAAGCTAATTGCTGTGTGATATAAAAGTCTTGGTGTGTAGTCTTGTTTTTGATTGTGCGAAATGCTCTTTTTGTAGTAATTAATCGCGTCCCCGTAAGAGCCCGAAAAATACGCCACTTCGCCTAACATATAATTTGATCTTGCTGGTTGATAATTTTTGCTAGCAAGGTAAGCGTAGCGCTCTTTGGCGCCTGCATAGTCTTTTTTCTTAAATAATTCCTCTGCCTCTTTTGCGATTGAAGCATTGTCTTTGGCGCTAAAATTTGATTTATTTGTGATAGTTGCACTAGCGCCCTTGGCACTTTGAGCGCCAGTATTTTTGCTTATTTCAGCGTTTTTTTTTACGCTTGAATTTCCAAGTTTTGCATTAATTTCAGAAATTTGAGATTTTAGCCATGCGATATCTTTTTTCATCTGATCTAGCTCGCTGCTGCCGTTACTGCGACCAGTCGTGCGAATCTCTAAATCAGCCACTCTGCTTTCTAAATTTGAAACTTTTTCATTAGCCCCTTCTACGACAGTGCGCAAACCCTCCATGTTTTCATTAACACTATTTAGGTTGTTTTGCATATCATTTACTTTTTTACGATTGTCGCGTAGGAATTGCTCGTTTTCTGTCAGACCATAAGAGCTGTCTGAACCGATATTGCCAGCGTCAAATGCCGAAACTTCTGCATGTAAAAAAGCTGTAACGCCAAGAAGCGCCACAGCTAAATTTGATTTGAAACTCAAATTAGAAACCTACTTTGAATTCGTCGCGTCTGTTTTGAGCGTCGCACTCTTTTGTGCCATTTTTGCATACTGTGTTGCTCTCGCCGTAGCTAACAACTGATAGTCTGTCGCCATTTACGCCTTGTGCAACCAATGCATCTTTTGCAGCTTTTGCTCTTTTTAGACCAAGAGCGTAGTTGTATTCATCTGTGCCCCACTCATCGCAGTTACCTTCAACTTTAACAGTTAAAGCCTCTGCGCCAGCTTGGTTGAATAAAGCTGCGTTGTTGTTGATTGTACCTTGTTGATCAGCGCGGATATTAAATCTATCGAAATCAAAATATACATTGCCAACTTCGCTTTGAATTTGAGCAGCTAATGCAGCCAATCTGTCAGCATCGCTTAAATTTGAATCTACCTCTGGATTCTTTTTAGAACAACCGCTCAAAAGTAGAGCAGCAACTGCAACTGAAGTTAAAACTAAATGTTTCATACTTATCCTTTCAAAAAAAATTACAAGATTATAGCATAAAAATATTTAAAATTACCAATCAACCGATTGAATTTGACCGATTTTTAATGGAAATTGAAAACTTTTATTCTCATTTACACGGATAATTCCTACTGAACTTCCACCGCCTGCTTGTTTGATATACATAACACTGCCACCGTCGCTAGAAAATCTAGGGAACATATTTTTGCCACCAGATGTTAGCTGGCGAATCATATCTGTTTGAGTTGAGATCATATAGATATTAAAGCTACCAGATCCGTCGCGACTAGAATAGACTATATAATTTCCATTTGTGCTAATTGAGTTGTTATTTTTGCCATGATAGACCATTTGTGTTACATTTCCACCATTTATGCTAGTGGCAAAAATATTTGGATATCCAAGTCTATCGCTTACAAAAGCCACCCTTGAATCGCCGTCGATGAAATTTCCATTTACATCGATTCCCGGATAATCTGTAATCTGTTTAGCTGAACCTGAGCCTATGTCATATAGATAAATATCTGGTTGGTCTTTTGGTGCGTTTGTAATTAGAAGTTTGCGACCATCAGAGCTTACATCGCCTACGATTGTCATACCTTTACCTGTGAAAATTTTACTTTTTGAGCCGTTTGAAAGGTTGTATTTATAAATCGCAGGGGTATTTTGATTCACATAGTAAGTATAGTAAAATTCATTTTGTGCCGCACTCGCCCATTTAGGGAAGATGTTTAATCCACCACGCAAAACTACCTTTTGGTATGTCAGCGTATAATCAGCCACCATAATCTCACTCTCTTTTGTCGAAGTATATCGAGAGAGCAAAATCATCTCTTTCATCCAATCCACATCAGAATATCCTAGCTCTTTTACGATTTCAGAAACTGCCATGTGAGCCAAAAATGGGTATTTCTCGGCGTTTGAGAGAGAAAAGCTTTTCTCATACATTACTCTGCCAGTCCCAGCCTCGATGACTTTGGCCTTTAAATTCATAGGCGATGTTTTGTCGCTAACTGCGTATCTTACGATAAGCGCAGCCCCTAGCTCGCCCAAATTTGAATTAGCGTCCCCGTTATAATCGCTCACCAAATACTCGTCGCTAACATCGAAAGTAGCGCCAACCTTTAAATCCCCTACCATGAGTTTAAAAAATTTGTTGTTAAACTCAGCGTTTGAAAGATTTGATGCATTTTGAACGACAATTCTTGGCAGGCTTACGCCCTCGTTTGTAATCGTAGTCGTCGCATCTGCCGCAAAAACAGCCATACAAAATGCAAAAATCAACATTAAATTTTTCATTATCTCTCCTTGCAAAATTTTAAAAAAATGCAATTGTAGTAAAAATTTGTAAATTAAAATTTATTTCTAACTACATCGTTTAAATTTATCTCATAAATAAAAGGCTTCCCGTCAGGCGATTTTGGGAAATTTTGCATTTCCAAATTTCCTAGGAAATCTCTTAGTTTTTGGTTAAATTCGGTATTTGCTCCAAGTCTTTTGATCTGATAATCGCTAATCCTGCCGTCCCCGCCAAAGGTTACAACGACGGTAGAATCGTCATTGACGGTGGTTGCGTATTTGCTCCAAAGGCGTTGGAGGATTTTATTTATCTTGCCACGGTATGCGTCGTATTCGCCAGTAAGCTGGGTTTTGCCGGTAACGACATTTGATTTTACTAGCGCGTTGCGCGAAGTCGCCTGATTTTTCGCCTTGGTTTGGGTTTGTTTGTCTGATTTTTTGCTACTTTGCACAGCGTCGTTTTTAGAAACACTCTCGCTTAGCTTTTTGTTATCTTTCGTAGTATCAGAAAACAGATCGTTCAAATTTGGCTCAGGCTCTTTTTTAGCCTCCTCTTTTGGTTTTGGCTCTTCTGGCTTTTTCTCTGGGATTGGCTCGGGTTCTGGCTCTGGTTTTGGCTCCTCTTTTTTTACCTCTTCCTTTGCTGGCTCTGGTTTTGGCGCAGGTGGTGGAGGTGGGGTAGTAACCTCAGTCGTAGTTTTTAGAGTTTCTTCTTCGACTGGTTTTTCTTCTTGCTCGTGTTGGTCGCCCTCTTTGTCCTCTTCGGCGATATTTGGGGCTGTTGGTATCGGCGAATCATCAAAATCTATTGGGATTGCGATATCCATAATCGCGCCCAAATCATCGGTGTATTTTTTCGCTTTATTTTTGTATTCTGAAATTTGATAAAGAAAAATAGCAAGCAAGCTAAAATATAGAGCCAAAGCGATTAGAAATGATCTGAAATTATCATATCTAACCCCGGTGAAATTTGAATATCTAGCCATTTGTTTGAAGCACAACCTTATTAAAACCAGCTTGTTTTAGCGTCTTTAAAACAAACATTACATTATCATAAATGATTTTTTTATCGGCTTGGATATAAACTGGCTTATCCACAGCGTATTTGCCGCTACTTTTGATGAGTTGCAAATTATCTGGAAATTCAGCCAAACTCATAGTGCTAGTGTCGATATAAATTTTGCTATCTGGATCTACGCGCACTAGCATAAATTCGGCTGTATTTTGTGATGAAGCCGATTTCGAACCGCTTGGAAGCTCGATTCTCTCATCATAAATAATCGCAGTTTGCGCCACCATTAAAATAGCGAGCAAAACCAGCATAATATCGACAAGCGGAGTTATATTTAATTCAGGATTTTCATCGAAATTATACATACAACTCTACTTTGCGCCTGCTTTATGAAGCAAGATATCAGATGTGCGGTTTATAATGCTTGTAACCTCATAAGCTTTACGCTTAATAAGTAAAGCAAAAGTATATGCAGGAATAGCGACGAAAATTCCACAACCTGTCGCAACCAAAGCCTCACTAATAGCTGGTGCGATGGTATCTATTCCCGAATTTCCGCCCCCTAGCTTTGAAAATGTATCCAAAATACTAACAACCGTTCCAAAAAGCCCTATAAATGGCGATGTCGAAGCGATAATAGAAAGCCAAGTTAGCCCACTAGTAGCGTCGCGCTCAGCCTTGCTTTTATAGACATTTAGGGCCTCTTTGGTCGTTCGCTCGGGAGTAATTTTTTGAAAAATCGATCCAGAAAGCGCAATCTTGCCACCCATTAAAAGCGATTCTAGCGCCTTTGTTTCTTTGACTTGCCATGCACTAAGCCCTGCGTAGCGCGAAATTAAAATGGTAAATGTAACTATAAAATATATCGAAAGCCAAGAAAGCACAAATATTGTAATAAATGTGCTTCTTGTAAAATAACTTAAAATAAGATCCAACATACTTATTTTTGCCTTGCAAATTCATCAACTCTGGCCATGATAGCAGAGGTAGCCATAGTATCTGTGCTGATAGAATTTAGCAATTCTTTGGCTTTTTGCAACGATTTTGCGACAGCATTTTCGCTATCGCCACCTATCGCCACAGCCTGAGTTGCCAAAATAGTGGTTTTTTCCTCATCGACTTTTAAAAATCCACCATTTACTATGACTAATTGTTTTTTGCCCTCTTTATCTACAATCTCAACGATACCACCCTCGTTGCCGTTTTTCAGACCAGTCAGCAAGGTAGAGTGTCCAGGCAAAACGCCAAGTTCGCCAGTTTGGCCTGGAAGTTGGACAGACGCAACTTCGCCAGAGAATACCAAACCCTCTGGCGTAACGATTTCTAATAGTAAAAATTTATTCATAGCAGATTCCTATGCCTTCATTTTTTCGGCTTTTGCCACTACCTCGTCAATATTTCCTACCATATAGAAAGCATTTTCAGGTAAATCATCATATTTACCCTCTAAAATTCCCTTAAATCCAGCGATAGTCTCTTCAAGGCTGATATATTTACCAGGGCTTCCTGTGAAAACTTCGGCGACAAAGAAAGGTTGTGAAAGATAACGCTCGACCTTTCTAGCTCTATCAACCACAAGTTTATCCTCTTCGCTAAGCTCGTCCATACCAAGAATTGCGATAATATCTTGCAAATCTTTGTATTTTTGAAGCACAGCTTGAACGCCACGAGCTACCTTGTAATGCTCTTCACCGATGATTTGCGGATCAAGCATTCTTGAAGTTGAATCAAGTGGATCAACCGCAGGATAAATTCCTTTTTCTGCAATCGCTCTGTTTAGAACGGTTGTCGCATCAAGGTGAGCAAAAACCGTTGCAGGAGCAGGGTCTGTAAGGTCATCAGCAGGAACATAAACAGCTTGAACTGATGTAATTGAGCCTTTTTTAGTCGATGTAATACGCTCTTGAAGTTTTCCCATTTCGCTAGCCAAAGTCGGTTGGTAACCAACGGCACTTGGAATTCGTCCTAGAAGCGCTGACATCTCTGAACCTGATTGAGAAAATCTAAAAATGTTATCGATAAACATCAAAACATCTAGTCCTAGCTCATCACGGAAATACTCAGCCATTGTAAGACCAGTCAAAGCGATACGGTTTCTTGCTCCCGGTGGTTCGTTCATTTGACCATAGGTTAAGGCAACTTTATCCAAAACTCCGGATTCCTTCATTTCGTTATAAAGGTCGTTTCCCTCTCTTGTTCGCTCGCCAACGCCCGCAAATACAGAGTAACCGCTATGTTTGAAGGCAACATTGTGGATTAACTCCATAATAATAACGGTTTTACCAACACCGGCACCGCCAAATAGTCCAACTTTTCCACCTTTTGCATAAGGAGCTAGCAAATCTACGACTTTAATACCGGTTTCAAAAATTTCGCTTTTTGTGCTTTGATTTTCAAAGCTTGGCGGATCTCTGTGGATTGACCAGCGAGTTTCGAAATTTTCCTCTTCGCCCTCATCAATCAAATCGCCTGTAACATTAAAAATTCTACCCAAAACTTTTTCGCCAACAGGAACGCTAATAGGCGCACCAAGTGCTACGGCCTCCAAACCACGGCGCAAACCATCACTCATATCCATAGCGATTGTTCTTACGCGGTTATCACCTAAGTGAGCTGCAACTTCTAAAATTAATCTTTTTGATTCGCCTTCGACATCGTATTTGACTTCGATAGCTTCGTTAATTTTAGGTAAGTAGTCATTGAAATCGACATCAACGACAGGACCCATTACCTGAGAAATTATTCCCTTCATTAATTCTCCTTTCATTTATTATTTCATTGATTCTACGCCGCTGATAATCTCTATCAGCTCAGTAGTAATAGAACTTTGTCTAGCTTTATTATATGCCAAATTTAGCTGAGCGACACGCTCTTTTGCGTTGTTTGTCGCGTTTTCCATGGCATTCATTCTAGAACAATGTTCTGCTGCAAGTGAATCTATCAGAGCATAATACATACTATAACTCAAATAGCTTTGCACCAAATTCATCATCAAAATTTCTTCATCTTCTGGATACTGAACTTCTACTTCCATTACAGAACCAGTTTTAAAAGCACTCTCATCGATTTCCGGCTGTCCGATAGGCACGAGGGTAGAAACTCTCATTTCTTGCGAAATCATATTCAAATATCCATTGTGGATAAGAACGATTTTATCAGTTTTGCCCTCTCTAAAATCAGCAACCGCAGCATTTACGATATCATTAGCCTTCTCAGGATTTGGCGATGAGCTTACGCCAACATATCTTTCTAAAAGCTCGACACCTTGGAAGTTAAAATACTCGATGCCTTTTTTGCCCACAGCTCTTAGGCGAACTTTTACATTTTTCGCTTTATACTCTTCGATTAGGGCTTTTACTTGTTTAATGGTATTGATATTAAAACCACCGCAAAGTCCCTTATCTGCTGTGATAAAAAGCAAATCAACAACTTTGACTTCTCTGCTTGTGTTAAAAATTTTTAGCTTATCATCATCACCCACGCTAGCGGCTACATAATCTTTGATTCGTGCTGAAATTTCGCCAAGAACATCGTTGATCTTCACAGCATAAGCACGAGAGCGCATAGCAGCTTCTTTGGTATTTTTAAGCTTTACATTAGAAACAAGCTTCATAGCTTTTGTTGTTTTTTCTGTATTTTTTACGCTTTTTATCTTTAACTTAATATCTTTTAAATTTGCCATTTTTTAGCCTTATTATGCCGAAAATGTCGCTTTAAAGTCATTTAATGCTTTTGCCAAATTCTCTTCTAAATCTTTTTCCAAAGTCTTTTTGGTTCTGATTTGCTCGAAAATTTCAGGGTATTTAGCCTCGATAAATGGATAAAGCTCAGCTTCAAATTTGCCGATTGCGCTTGGTGCGACATCGTCTAAATATCCCTTGCTACCTGCAAAAATAATGACGATTTGATTTTCAACTGGAAGCGGGCTGTAAGGTGGTTGTTTTAGGATTTCAACCATTCTTTGACCGCGGTCTAGTTGTTTTCTACTGCTTTCGTCCAAATCGCTTGCAAATTGTGCAAACGCTTGAAGTTCGCGGTATTGGGCAAGGTCTAGGCGAAGTGTGCCTGAAACTTTTTTAATCGCTTTGATTTGCGCTGAACCACCTACACGGCTAACTGAGAGACCAACATTGATCGCAGGGCGGATACCTGAGTTAAATAGACCTGATTCAAGGAAAATTTGACCATCAGTAATCGAAATAACATTTGTAGGGATATATGCTGAAACATCGCCCGCTTGTGTTTCGATAATAGGAAGCGCTGTTAAGCTACCAGCACCTAGCGCATCGCTTAGCTTACTAGCTCTTTCAAGTAAGCGAGAGTGTAGATAGAAAACATCGCCCGGATAAGCCTCGCGACCTGGTGGTCTTCTTAAAATCAATGACATTTCGCGGTATGCAACAGCGTGTTTGCTTAAATCATCATAAATAATCAAAGCATGGCGTGAGTTATCTCTGAAATACTCGCCCATTGTGCAACCTGAATATGGGGCTAGGTATTGAAGCGCAGCGGCCTCGCTAGCACCAGCTGAAACTACGATAGTGTATTCCATAGCGCCGTATTCTTCTAGTTTTTTAACGACTTGCGCTACGGTTGATTGTTTTTGACCGATAGCGACATAGATACAAACGACATCTTGACCTTTTTGGTTGATGATAGTATCAACTGCAACGGTTGTTTTACCTGTTTGTCTATCGCCGATGATTAGCTCTCTTTGACCTCTACCGATTGGAACAAGGGCGTCGATCGCTTTAAGACCTGTTTGAAGTGGCTCATGAACTGATTTTCTAGCCATAATACCTTTTGCTTTTTCTTCAACGAATCTTGTTGTATTTGTATCGATTGGACCTTTGCCGTCAATCGGCTCGCCAAGGGCATTTACAACGCGTCCGATTAGCGCGTCGCCTACCGGAACACGCAAAAGTTTGCCAAGTCTTTTTGCGCTACTTCCTTCATTAATACCGCTTGTATCGCCTAAAATAACGACACCGACACTGCTTTCTTCCAAATTCAGCGCAATACCGCGAGAGCCGTTTTCAAACTCAACCATTTCATTGGCCATAACATTTTTTAGGCCATAAACATTAGCGACACCGTCAGCAACAGATACAACCTTACCTGTCTCTTCGACATCAACGCTAAGATCAAAGCTTTCAATTCGCTCTTTAATTATGCTACTAATTTCGTCTGCTTTAATTTTCGCACCCACACTTTACTCCTTATTAAATTGCTTTTAAAATATATTCACTCATTTTTTGTTTCAATCTATCGATTGAAAAACTAATCTCAAATCCCAAATCCTCGACCTCGATTTTGATACCCTCATAGTCGCATTTGACTAGTTCGAGTAAAATTTCGGCGTTAAATTTCTTTGAAATTTTGCCTTGCAAATCTTTGATTTTATCCTCGCTAATATCTTGATTTGAGTAAATTTTGCCGTGGAATTTGTTATCCATAGCAGAGATATTTTTACGCAAATCATCTGTGATTTGAGGAATCAAACCAATTCTTCTGTTTTTGGCAAGAAATTTAATGAAATTTACGATTTTATCGCTTGGATCTTTGATAAAAGAAAGTATTAAATTCACTTTATCAGCGTCTTTGATTGTTGGAGATTTTATAATATCGCCAAATTTTGAAACCTTAAACGCAGATGAGATAGTCTCCAATGTGCCTAAAACAGCGCCTAATTCATCTTTTTTATAAGTTTTAATCAGTGCGCTTACATATTTTTTCGCCGTATTATCTATCATCACACAGCCTTTTTCTCAATGATATCAAGAAGCTTGTCTTGCTTGAATTCCATAGTATCTTTTGCAAAAACCTCATCTAAGATTTCATTTACGACCTCTTTTTCGATACGGCGTGTTTCGAAATCTTTTTGCTCAGCGAAAGATTTGTTTAAATTTTTAATCTCTTGCTCGCTCATTGCTTTTACTTTATCAGCCGCAAAAACAGCCTCTTTTTTAGCAGTTTCGATTAACGATGCGCCTTGGGCTTTTGCCTCTTCTAAATCTTTTTTTGCTTGTTCTTTTTTCTCATTTGATTCTTTTAAAATTCTTTGATTTGTTTCAAGGCGTTTAGCGATACTATCGATTCTGGCTTTGAAAGCGTCTTTTGCAGGGCCTTTTAGAAGGTAATATAAAATGCCGAAAAACAATACGAAATTTATCGTTCTCCATACTATATCGTAGTCTTTGGGGCCGTCATGTCCGCTAGCTAGCGAGATAAGTGGCAAAATAAGGAAAATTAGATATTTTTTCACGCCGACTCCTTAAATTTTTGAAAGTGCAGATTTGATTTCGTCTTTGAAATCAGGGATTTTCGCACTCAAATCACTTTTTAAGCTTGCTTTTTGTTCGTTTAAGCTTTCGCTAAATTTCGCAAAATCGGCCTCTAATTTAGCTTTTTGCTCAGCAATTTCCTTGCTAGCAACCTCTTTTGCGCTATCTACCGCTTCTTGCTTAATTTTACTTGCCTCGACCCTCGCAGCGTCAAGAACCTTTGCTATCTCTGCTTTGTTAGAATCGACATCTTGTGCGTTTTTTCTAGCATTTTCCTCATCTTCTCTAATCGCTTTTTCGCGCGCTTCCATGTGCGCAAGAAGCGGTTTGTAAAGCTTGGTATTTAAAAATGCTATTAGAGCTAAAAACACAATGATTGTCGTCAGCATTGCAGATACACTAATTTCTAGCATTACACCTCCTTGGCTAAATTTTATATAAACTTTGGATATTACAATAATTAAGATTAAAATTTAATATAATTTTAACCTATTTGTTTCATAAAGTCTGAAATTTGTGAAATTTCGCTAAATTCTATGAGAATTTTCTTATCTTTCACGCTGATTTTTCCAAATTTGTTTAATTTTTCTTTCAGCTTCATAAGTTCTGGCTTAAAGGTTTGGAATTCTTTATGGTTGTTTGCAGTTTTGACATTTTCTTTGCTTTTTAGTTTTTTGATTAAATCCTCGGTCTCTCTGACGCTGAGTTTTTGCCCAGTGATTGTATTTAAAACCAAAATTTGCTCATCTTCGCTAAGACCTACGATTACCTTAGCATGGCCTTGGCTGATTTTTTCTGTGCGCAAAGCATCTTGGAGCGGGGCTGATAAATTTAGCAAACGCATAGTGTTTGTGATTTGCGTGCGGGATTTTTTGATGATATCAGCCAACTCTTCTTGCGTGATTTTATACTCTTCGATTAGTTCGCGGTATGATTTGGCTAGCTCGATTGGGTTTAAATTTTCCCTTTGGATATTTTCGATTAGGGCTAGTTCGCGCATGTTTTGCGAACCAAGGTCCGCTACGACGGCTTTGATTTTGCCTAGACCTGCTAGCTTGGTTGCTCTTAGCCTTCTTTCGCCGGCGATTAGGACATAGGCGCCATTTTTTTCGATGACTACAATTGGCTGGATAAGGCCGTGTCTAAGGATACTCTCGCTTAGTTCGCGAAGTGCTTCTTCGTTGAAATTTAGCCTTGGTTGATATGGATTTGGCGAAATTTTATCCACATCGATTTCGATGACTAAATTTTCAGATTGTCCATCTTCTAGCTCTTTTGTGTATGCCTTTTCGACATCTTCTAAAATACTGCCTAAACCCCGTCCTAGCACACTTTTTTTGACCTTGCTCATCTTTTCTCCATTATTGCTTTTGCTAAATCCTGATACGCTAGCGAACCAGCCGATTTTTTATCATATAAAATTACCGGTTTGCCAAAGCTTGGGCTTTCGGCGAGTTTTACATTGCGTGGGATTACGACAAGGTTTTTATCCTTGCCGATGTAAAATAGATTTTTACCAAAATACTCTTGCAAATTCGCCACAGTTTCCTTGGCAAGGTTGTTTTGCGCAGAATACATTGTCGGCAAAAAGCCCCTGATTTGCAAATTTTTATTTATGGTTTGTTTGACGATTTTTATGGTATTTAGCACGAGTGCAACACCCTCTAATGCGTAAAATTCGCACTGAATCGGGATTATCACGCTATTGCTAGCTGCTAGGGCATTTACCGTGATACTGCCAAGCGTAGGTGGCGAATCAATAATGATATAATCATATATATCTTTTATCTCTTCGATTTTGTTTTTTAGGATTAGTTTGAAATCAGCCTCGTCAGCACTTTCGCGCTCGATACCAACTAGGCCGATATTTGAAGGGGCTAGATCCATATACTCCATTTGTGTTTTTTGTATGACTTCGGAGAGTTTTTTGCGACCAGTTAAGACATGGTAGATATTAAACTCAAAATCGCTTCTGTTAAACCCAAGCCCAGTCGTGGCGTTTGCCTGAGGATCGACATCGATTAGAAGCACTCGCTTTTTTTTCATCGCAAGCGATGCGCTTAAATTTATCGCTGTGGTTGTCTTGCCTACACCGCCTTTTTGGTTTGCAATCGTTATTATCTCGCTCATCTTAAACTATAAATCCTCTTTTTGTTTATTATTATCGCCCCGTCGTCGCAAAGCCTCGCTTGCGAGAGTGGGACCTTTTCGCCCTCGATATGAGCGCAAAAATTTTGAGACAGGCGAAATTGTAACGAAAATTTACTAAAAATTTGCTTCCACGAGATTTTATTTTTGTATAAATTTAAAAACCCCTCCACAGCGTCTTTTGGAGTGATTTTTATGTCTAATATACCCGCAAATTCGGGCGCGCTAACTAGGTTTATACCTATGCCACAAACTAGGATATTTTTTATTTTATTTGTCAAAATTCCGCCAATTTTGCGATCATTTATGTAAAAATCATTTGGCCATTTAAGCCAAATTTCAGAACCACGCGAAGCAAGAAATTCTCTCATTATCATCGCAAAATAAATGCTGCTCGATTGCAGTGGCACATCCTCTGGCAAATCGCTAATCTCCACGCAAAACGAAAACGCCAAATTTCCGCTTGCACTCTCCCAGCTATTTCCGCGCGAGCCCAGACCGCTACTTTGCGCCTGCGCCACTAGACAAAACGGCGCGCGAACGCTTTCGTTTTTCAATCTTTCGATTAATTCGCTTTGCGTCGAGGGCAAAATCCCAGCAAATTCTATCTGCATAAAAACTCGCCTACGCCCAGGCGTTTGCCATTTATAAAATCTAGCGCGCCAACTGGCTTTTTGCTTGGTTCTTGCAAGGCCGTGATTTTAATCGCGCCCCTTTTGCAAGAAAGGCAAAATCCGTCCTTTTGGATACTTAAAATTTGCCCAAATTTATCAAATTCTTTGTCTTTGAAATCCTGCGCTAACTCTAAATTTAAGATTTTAAGCCCCGAGGCAGTATAAATTCCAGGCCACGGAGTTAGAGCGCGAAATTTATTGTAAATCTCGCTTGCACTCTCATTAAAATCCACAAGGCCGTCAGATTTAAGGATTTTTTTGCAATGCGAAGCAAGGGCGGAATTTTGTTTAATCGGCGAAATTTGGGTGAAATTTTGCAAAACTTTGACAATGAGCTCACCTGCCAATTCTCCAAGCTCGCTAAAAAGCTCGCTAGCCATTTTGCCCTCGCACGAAGTGCGGGCAAAACCCAGCATATCGCCAGTATCTAACCCCTCGTCCATGAGCATTGCCGTTACGCCAGTTTGCGCTTCACCCGCTAAAATCGCGCTTTGGATAGGGCTAGCGCCACGGAATTTTGGCAAAATAGAAGCGTGCAAATTTATACACGGCGCAATCTCTAAAATCCCTTTTGGCAAAATTTGACCATACGCTGCCACGACGATAAAATCGGGTGCAAGTTCCCTAATAATGCGCTCATTATCACCCTCGCGCAATCTATTTGGCTGAAAAATCGGCACGCTTTTTAAATTTTCCTGCGCCCAGATTTTCACGCTTGGCGGGGTTAAAATTTGTTTTCTACCCACAGGGCGATCTGGCTGACAAAATATCCCCACAATCTCAAATTTAGCCGCCAATGCCCTTAAAATCGTCGTCGCATACTCTGGCGTGCCCATAAAAACTATTTTCATTTTTCCTCTTTTTTCACAAGTTTAAATAGCTCAAATTTTAGCTCGTTTATACCTGCGCCCGCAACGCTCGAAATCCCCATAACAAAGGCTGGTTTGCTCTCATCGAGCTTGCCAAACATTTCGTAATCTTGCCTTTTTTCGTATCCAAATTCGCGCAAAAATTCCTCGTATTTTTCCTCAAAATTTTCGCATGCGTCAAATTTCGTAAGCGCAATCGCAAAGGCGCGCTTTGCGAGATCTGGCGAGAATTTTTCAAGCTCGGCGCGAAGTGCGCGATATTGCTCGCCTAGGCTTCGATAATTTGCAAGATCAAGCATAAAAAGCAAAATTTTAGTTCTCTCAATATGGCGCAAAAATTTTAGCCCAAGCCCCTTGCCGTCGCTCGCCCCCTCGATAATACCAGGGATATCAGCGATGACGAAATTGCTAAACTCATCTACGCTAACCATGCCAAGCTTTGGCGTGATTGTGGTAAATTCGTAGTTTGCGATTTCGGGTTTGGCGTTTGAAACGACAGAGATTAGCGTGGATTTGCCGACATTTGGGAAGCCTACGAGTCCGACATCTGCGATGAGTTTTAGCTCTAATCGCACATTTTTAGCCTCGCCAGGAAGCCCTGGTTGAGCGTATTCAGGGCGCTGATTTACGGAATTTTTAAAATGCACATTTCCAAGGCCCCCTTTGCCGCCCTTTAAAAACAGCTCCGTTTGCCCGTCAATCGTCAAATCAAGCAAAAGCTCGCCACTATCATCGTCATACACCGCCGTTCCGGGTGGCACTATGAGATATAGATCCTCGCCGCTTTTGCCAGTTTTCTTGCGACCCTCGCCAGGCGCGCCATTTTGGGCTTTGAAAGCGCGTTTGCCTTTATAAAATGAGAGAGTATGGGAGTTTTTATCTACTTTAAAAAATACATCGCCACCTGCTCCGCCGTCTCCGCCGTCAGGTCCGCCTAAAATGACAAATTTTTCGCGTCTAAAACTTACGCACCCTGCTCCGCCCTTGCCGGAAGTTACACTAAATTTTGCACTATCTATAAACATAACAATCCTTAAATTTAAAAACGGCAATTATAGCCAAATCGGTTAAAAATACTTTTTAAAGTGGAAATTTTAAGAAGAAAAGGGGCGAAATGCCCCTAAAATTACGCAACAGGATAAACTGATACTTGTTTGCGATTTTTGTCTTTGCGCTCGAATTTTACTACGCCGTCGATTAGAGCGAAGATTGTGTGATCGTTGCCAAGACCTACATTGCTACCTGGGTGAGTTGCAGTGCCTCTTTGGCGGATGATGATATTGCCAGCTCTAACAAACTCGCCACCGAATTTTTTCACACCTAAGCGGCGTCCGATACTATCACGGTTATTTTGGGTTGAACCTTGACCTTTTTTGTGTGCCATTAGCTATCCTTTATGCGTTGATTGCGACAACTTTGACGCGAGTGTATTGGCGTCTGAAACCGCGTTTTAATTTTGAGTCTTTTCTTCTGCGTTTTTTGTAGATTACGACTTTTTTGTCTTTACCCTCTGTAACGACCTCTAAAACCACCTTTGCACCCTTAACAAATGGCGCACCTACCTTTAACTCGCCGTCATTTAGCGCTAAAACTTCGCTAAGTTCGACTTTACTTTTTGGCTCTGCTGCAAAATGATCTAGATTTAGGTAGTTTCCCTCTTCTACTCTATATTGCTTGCCGCCGTGTTTGATGATTGCATACATCAAAGCTCCTTAAAAATTTGGTAGCCAAAAGGGCATTTGCATTGCAAAATTTAATAGCCCGATTTGGTAATAAACTTGGGATTTTATCTTAAATTTCATAAATTCCTACTGAAACGCATAATAAAATTTAAGATATTTGCAGTTTTAATTTTAAACTAAACATAAATGTGATACTATCAGCCTGAATTTATTTTAGGAGAATTTAGATGAAAAAATTAGCTGCGATAATCCTTTTATCCGCTATTTTCACAGGCTGTTCTAACTGGAATATAGCCAACCAACCAACCGGCGCACGCACTCAAAGCGCTTCTCAAACCACTGCCCCAGCAAATGAGCCGAGCATAAGTGGCGTGACAGACAAAGTCCAAGAGGTCTCAAACGACACCGTAGAAATGGTCGAAGAAAACCTACCAGATGCAAGCACAACCGATGCCGTAGTCAATAAAAGCGATGCTTTTCATATCAACCAAGTAATTTCAGCGTGGAATAAACAGCCAGATTCTATCCGCACTACCGCAAACAACGGCAATATCTACACTTGGAAAAACTACAAGCCAGGTTGCGATGTCTCTTTAACTAGCGATTCTGAAGGCTATGTCCCTAAATCTGCGATCTCATCAGCAATCTCAAAATGCTTATAATCCACCTTCCTTGCCAAATTTGGCAAGGAATTTTTAAAATTTAATCTTTTGTCATATAATCGCCACAATTTTTGTAATCAAAGGATTTATAATGAATAAAATTTTACTCTCCACAGCGCTTTTTGGCGTATTTTGCGCGAATTTGCACGCTAGTAATTTCATCGAAATTTATCAGGGCTTAACCTGCGAGTGCTGCCACAAATGGTCAGCTTATCTGCGCGAAAATGGCTTTGAGACCAAACATATCTACTTGGACGATGAAGCTTTTATCCAAAAAAAATACGATGAAAATGTCCCATTGGAGCTTGCTAGCTGCCACACTGCACTGATTGATGGCTATGTCGTCGAAGGCCATGTCCCAGCAGGCGAAATCCGCATAATCCTAAATCAAAAACCAAGCGATATTGTAGGAATCGCAGTTCCTGCCATGCCATTAGAAAGCCCGGGCATGGAAGTGGGCGCCGAGCCTGAGATTTACGATGTCATCGCAATCAAAAAAGACGGCACCACAAAGGTCGTCGCCACATACAAAGGCAAGGAAAAAATCAAATAAAATTTGGCGAATTTTAAAATTCGCCAAATTTGAGTTACAAGAAGTTATTAGTTAAATTTATAGTTATATCCGATTTCATAAAAATCCTTTCAGATAAAATTTTACTTAAATTAAAAATTTAAATAAATCCTCGCCATGATACCCCCCCCTTTTTTTTTTAAAATTTTCTTAAATTTCGCTGAAATGGGAGCTTGCGAGCAGAATTTTTATAAAAATTTCGATTTTTTGGAGTTTTGGATGGGCTAATAGGGGTCGAACCTATATTCACGAATCCAGAGTTCGTTGTCCTGCCATTAGACGATAGCCCAAGGGGAATTATAAATTTTGTTTGATTAAACTCACTGCCGCGTAAGCGTTTTCGCAGACAAACTCGCAGTGCTTTCTAAGCTGCGCCTCATCGCCATACCCACACATTACACCCACGCTACGCGCTCCGGCGTTGCTTGCGGCTAGTGCGTCTAGCTTCGTATCGCCCACCATAAAAACGCTTTTATCCACAGGCAAACCTAATCCCTTCATCGCGTTTATGATAGGTTCTGCGTGCGGTTTGACATACTCTACATCTTCTCTGCCGATTATCACGCTAAAAAACTCGCCAACGCCAAGTTTGTCTAGCAAGAGTTTCGAGAATTTCGATGTTTTCGTGGTAACTACGCCTAAATTTGCAAATTTAGCACCAAATTCCACAGCTTCGTAAGCACTCTGCAAAAGCGTGGTTTGATCTAGATAAATTTTGACATATTTTTCTTTATAGAGCCTTACATATTCGCTCGTATCGCCCACTACGCCAAGTCCAGCGAAAATTTCATCTAGCGGATAGCCGATTAGTTTTTTGATCGCTTCATTATCTGGGCAAGCCTCGCCCATTTTAGAAAAAGCATAAGCAAAACCCTCCAAAATCGCAGAGGTCGAATCTATCAAAGTCCCGTCTAAATCAAATAAAATTGTAGTGTTAAATTTCTGCATTTTTGTAAATAAAAAAAGCGGAGCCTAAGCCCCGCTTAAAATTTTTAGAAAGATTATTTTCTAAATTTAGCATCAACGCGTCTGTTTTGAGCGCGGCCTTCTTTTGTAGCGTTTGTAGCGATTGGTTGAGACTCGCCATAGCCTACGCTAGAAATTCTAGCAGCATCAACGCCGAAGTTTTGCAATGCGCCAGCAACAGCAGCTGCTCTTCTCTCAGATAGTTTTTGGTTGTAAGCGTCTGAACCAGTGCTATCTGTGTGGCCTTCTAGGATTACGCTGTAATCTGAGTGCTCGTTTAGATAGTCGCTTACATTTTTGATTTCGCTCATGTATTCATCTGAAATTTTTGAGCTATCAGTAGCGAAATTTACGCCTAGGTTTAGTCTGATTACTTTTTCGCAGCCGTATTCATCTACAACTACACCAGCAGCTGTGCCTGGGCATCTGTCCATATCATCGCATACGCCGTCATTGTCTGAATCTACGCAGCCAGTTGCAGCGTCAGCGAATCTTTTACCGAAATCAACAGCGAAGCCAAGTGTGTAGAATAGAACATGGTTGCCGTCTTCGAATCTGATAGCATCTCTTGCTTCAAGTTTTGTAGCGAAGTTTCTTGTGATGTAGTATTTCATACCTAGACCATATTGCCAGAAACCGCTGTCTTGGTCGCCGTCATTAAATACATCTTTGCTATAATCCATATAACCAACACCAGTTAAGCCATATAGTTTGAAGTTGTCAGTGAAATTTACTAAATCTTTTACCAAGTTGATGTGGTAGTATTTAGCGTTTGGCTCTTTGCCACCATTTCTGTGAGCAAGGTCTTCTAAACCGATATCGCGAGAATAGTCAAAACCTAACTCGATTTGATCGATAAATGAATCTTGAAGGTTTTTAGCTAGGCGAAGACCTGCCATGAAATTTGAATCCAAATCCATGTTACCTTCGTGAGTCATACCACCGATTGTAGGAGTGATCTCCCAGTGATAATCCGCATCTGTTGCAAGTAGTGCACTTGATGCACACAAGCTTAGTACAAGTAAAACTTTTTTCATTAAACATCCTTTCGAAATGAATTTAAAACTTTTAATTATAGTAAATCTTTTTTTAAAATTTTTTAAAATTTTCCAATTAAGTTTAAAAAAACCTTGAAAAATAACAGCCAAAACCCTATTATCTTTTTGAGAATTGTGGGCTTCTGCGCGCTTTTCTGCGACCAAATTTCTTTCTTTCTACTGAGCGAGAATCGCGAGTTAAAAGACCTTTTGGTTTTAGAGCTGCTCTGAAATCCTTATCCATAGCTGCTAGTGCGCGTGAAATACCGTGGCGCAATGCCTCTGCCTGAGCCGAATAGCCACCGCCTAGTGTTTGAGCAGTGATATCCATAGATGTCTCTTGTTTTGTAACTAAAAGCGGTTGAATAACCTTTAATTTAATAGCCTCGTGACCGCCAAGCCAAGTATTTAGGTCCATACCATTTACAACCATTTTACCGCTACCTGGTTTTAACCATACCTTAGCTACGGCTGTTTTTCTTTTGCCTGTTGCGTAAATTGTTGCCATAATTATTTTCCTTTACTTGTTGTTTGCGCTGTATGTGGGTGCTCGCTACCCTCATAAACGAAAAGCTTTTTAATCATTGCTTTACCTAGTTTTGTTTTAGGAAGCATACCGCGAACTGCAAGTTTGTATAATTTAGCAGGATTGTTTTTCAACATATCCTCAAATTTAACGCTTTTTAGACTTCCAAAATACCCTGAATAGCTATGATATAGCTTATCCTCGCCTTTGTTTGCACCTGTAAAAACTGCTTTTGAAGCATTTACGATAATGACATAATCGCCACAATCAACATTTGGTGTGTAGCATGGTTTGTGTTTGCCGCGCAATAAAACTGCGACTTCGGTTAGCATTCTACCGAATCTTTTGTCAGTTGCATCAATAACAACCCAGTCGCGTTTGACTTCGCTAGGCTTTGTAATTTCTGTCATGATTTCCGCCTTCTTAAAAATTTTGAAAAATGGGATTTTACAGAAATAACCTTATAAAAAACTGAATTTAAGTAAAATTTAAAGAATTTAAGTTTTTTGGGGCAAAATTTTGGAAATTTTGATACCTTAAATACATTTTCTTTAAAATTTTTTTAAAAAATAATTAAAGTATTCTTTTTTATTTATTATTTATTTATTTTTGTATAGACTTTCAATTTAAGAATTATCAAAAGATAATCTAAATTTATCTTGCAAAGGAGATCTAACGATGCATACCTTGCTAGCCTTTTTACCTATTATCGTCATTTTGGTTATGATGATAGGGTTTAAACTTAGTTCTAAGCTCTCGCTTAGTGTTGCCATGTTTTTAGCGATTGGTATAGCTCTGTCTGCGTTTAGTGTAAATGCCGATGGCACCAGCGTTTTGGCGTATGTGCTTTTGGGCTTTATGAAGGCGTTTGATATCTTAGTCATCATTTTTGGTGCTATTTTGATATTAAACACTATGAAATACTCAGGCGCTATGCAATCAATCAACAACGGCTTTACCAAAATTTCAACCGACCGCCGTGTTCAAGTATTGATTATCGGTTGGGCGTTTGGTGCATTTATTGAGGGTGCGGCTGGTTTTGGAACACCTGCTGCTTTGGCTGCTCCACTTCTAGTAGGTCTTGGCTTTCCTGCTCTTAGTGCAGCTCTTGCATGTCTTGTGCTAAACAGCTCACCTGTTAGCTACGGTGCGGTTGGAACTCCAACATTTGGTGTTAAAACTACCGTTCAAAGTCTTGTAGAAGGAAGCGGTGGAAATATAGAACCGTATATAACTACCGTTAGCACAAATACTGCTATCATCCACTCAGTAGGCGCTATTTTTATTCCTTTTATCGTTGTTATGATAATGGTAAAACTATTCGGTAAAAACAGAAGCTTCAAAGACGCTCTTCCTGCATTGCCATTTGCTATGCTTGCCTCAGTTAGCTTCATCGTTCCTTATTTGATAGGCGCAAAATTCTTGGGTATTGAGTTACCATCACTTCTTGCTGGTCTTATATCTCTTGGTATCCTTATCGCATCTGCAAAAGCTGGATTTATGACTCCAAAAGAGAACTGGGATTTCGTTCCTCGCGCACAATGGCAAGAATTTTGGATAGGTTCAACTCAGGCTTCTGAAAATGCACCTAAACAAGAAGAGAGTAGCAAAAAAGAGATGCCATTGTTTATGGCTTGGTTACCATACATCCTTATTTCATTTATACTAGTTGTTACTCGTATTCCTGCAATCGGATTAAAACCAATTCTACAAAGCTGGAAAATAAATCTATTTACTGCTCCTGATAACTTGATGTTTGGTGTCCCTGGCACTGCATATAGCTTCAACTACGGCTATTTACCAGGTATTATTCCATTTATTTTGGTTGCTATCCTTACTATATTCTTGCACAGAATGAGTGGCAATGATGTAAAAGAGGCTTGGAGCAAAACTTTCAAACAAGTTGCAGCAGCGGCAATTCCACTAGCAGCTGGTTTGGCTTTGGTTCAAATCATGTTAAATGTCGGCACAACAGTTGATGGAACTAACTACTCTATGATTAAACTTATGGCGAAATTCTTTGCTGATATTTCAGGTCAAGCTTATGTTGCTGTTGCGCCACTAGTTGGTATTCTTGGAGCATTTTTCTCTGGTTCAAACACAGTATCAAATATGCTCTTCTCAGGTCTTCAATACGAAACAGCTACGCTTGTTGGCTTAAAAACCGAAGTTATTGTTGCACTCCAAAATGTTGGTGGTGCTATCGGTAACATGGTTTGTATCAACAATATCGTTGCTGTGTGTGCGACTGTTGGCTTGCTAGGTAAGGGTGAGGCTAGATGTCTTACTTACAATATAGCCCCAGCAGTATTTTATGCAATAATAGCCGTTATAATCGGTGTGATATTGCTATAAATTTTATGAGTGAAATTCTATCTTTGCGGATAGAATTTCACTATTTTTTTATCTTATTTTTGCACTTAAATTTTAGAATTTTCAAATTTTTCTTTTTTTAAACTTAAAAAATGTTGTAATAAAAAAATTACATTTCATTTTAATTATAATTTAATGTTATTTTAATCCAAATTTAATACAAAATATTCCAAAAGCGTGATAAAATAACTAGTTAAATTTAAATTTATTCGAGAAAGGAGAATAAAGGTGAATAAGGTTTATTTTTTTGCAACCTGTCTTGGCAACGCGGTTTTTACCGATACTGCTTTAAATGCAGTTAAGCTTTTAAGAAGAGAGGGTGTAGAGGTTATTTTCAAAAAAGATCAAACTTGCTGTGGCCAGCCAAGCTACAATACAGGTTATTTCGAAGACACTAAAAAAATAGCCCTACACAATATCAATCTTTTTAGCGAAAATTATCCTGTTATCGTTCCGTCTGGTTCGTGTGCTGGTATGATGAAGCACGATTATGTCGAGCTTTTCAAAGGCACAGAATACGAAGGAAAAGTCAAAGAATTTAGTTCTAGGGTTTATGATTTGTGCGAGTATTTGGACAAGGTTTTGCATGTCAAATACGAAGACAAAGGCGAAAAAGTAAAAATCACTTGGCACTCGAACTGCCACGCTTTGCGCGTCCAAAAATCAATCCAAAACGCTAAAAATTTGCTAGCTCAATTCAAAAATGTAGAATTAATCGAGCTTGAAAGAGAAGAGGAGTGTTGCGGATTTGGTGGAACTTTCGCTGTAAAAGAGCCTGAAATTTCTAACGCTATGGTTCAACAAAAGATTAAATTCATAGAAGAAAGCGGAGCTGATTATATTGTTTCAGGCGATGGCGGCTGTTTGATGAATATCGCAGGGACTATGAAAAAAAATGGTTCAAGAGTAAAAGGTATTCATCTGTATGATTTCATAATCAAAAGAATTGAAGGAGCAGCGCTATGATGAATCATGAAAATTTAGTAAATCAAAAGCTTGCTGACAAACAACTAAGAGCAAACCTTGACTCTGCAATGCACACTCTTCAAGGTAACAGAAACAGACTTAGCACTACAAAATTTAAAAATTTTGATGAGTTAAGAAGCAGAGCAAGAACCGTTAAAAATAACTCTCTTGCGACACTTGATGAAAGACTACTCGAATTTGAAGCAAATGCTACAAAAAACGGCATGAAAGTGCATTGGGCAGTAAATGGCGAGGAAGCAAACGAGATAATTTATCGAATTATAAAATCTCACAACGGAGATAAAGTTCTAAAACAAAAAACAATGGCTAGTGAAGAAATTCACCTAAACCACTATTTAGAAGAAAGAGGCATCAAAGCCCAAGAAACCGACCTTGGTGAATTGATTATTCAATTAATCCAAGATCCGCCTGTTCATATCGTCGTCCCTGCGATTCACAAAAACCGCAATGAAGTCGGTAAAATTTTCCAAGAGCGCTTAGGTGCGCCATTAGAAAGCGAACCTGAAAAACTAAATGCAATCGCTAGAAACCACCTAAGAAACGAATTTAGAACGATGAAAATCGGAATTTCAGGCGCAAATTTTGGTATTAGCAAGGCAGGAGCCATTTGGTTGCTAGAAAACGAAGGTAACGGTAGAATGTGTACCACAGCCCCTGATGTGCATATCGTAATCTGTGGTATAGAAAAAGTTTTAGAGACATTTGAAGATGTAGTAAGCGCTCACTCGCCTGTTACTCCATCAGCCGTAGGTGCGCCTATTACTTGCTATAACAACATCATCACAGGCCCTAGAAAAGAGGGCGAGTTAGACGGTCCAAAAGAAGTCCATGTTGTCTTACTAGATAACGGTAGAACCGATATGCTAACAAATGAAGAATACTTCGAAGCTCTAAGATGCGTTAGATGCGGTGCTTGTATGAACTACTGCCCTGTTTATGATAAAATCGGTGGTCACACATACCACGCTGTATATCCAGGACCAATCGGTGAAGTAATCAGCCCACAAATTTTTGGTATGGAAAAAAATGCAGATATTCTTAATTTCTGCTCACTTTGTGGTAGATGTAGCGAAGTTTGCCCTGTTAAAATTCCGTTAGCAGAGACAATCAGAAAGCTAAGAAGCAATAAAGTAGGTGAAGGTAAGAAAAAAGCAAAAGGCTCTGATTTGCTAGAACACAGCAAAATCGAAGCAATGGGATTTGCTGGATTTAGAACAGTTGCTACAAATGGATTTATGTGGAGAACTGGAATTTCCATAGCTTCTAAATTCTCAAATTTCGTAGTTAAAAAGGCAGATTCAATCCCTGTGGTAAAACTATGGACAAGACATCGCTCAGCACCTGTCTTAAAAGGAAATCTACACGCAGATATCCAAAAAATCGAAGGAGTAATCTATGAGTAGCAAAGAGACAATTTTAGCTAAAATTAGGTCAAACAGAGTAGCTAAAAGAACAGAAATCGAACCACTAGATATAACTAAATTTGTCGAAAACGAAGGCGATAAATATGAAAACTTTAAGACAAATTTGACAAACAATAAAGCCGTTGTTCATGAGACAGACGAAAAAGGACTTCAAGCGCTAGTAGAAGAGATCGTCAAAACAGTCGGCGCAAAAACAGTTATGTTTGGTTCAGATTTGCCAATCAAAACAGACAAATTGCAAGCAGAAAAATTGCCGTTTGACAAACCAGTAAATGAGATAAGAGAAGCGCTTTTTGATGCGGATACTTCGATTATAGAGGCGAAACTTGGCGTTTCAAACTTTGGCGTATGCTGCGTAGTTAGCTCAAAAGCACAACCAAGACTTCTTAGCTTGCTTCCGACAAACTGCATTATTTTGCTTAGAAAAAATGCCCTTGTAGAAAGCTTAGATAAAGCCTTAGCAGAGGTTACAAAAGATGAGTTGCCTACAAATATCAACTTTATCATGGGACCATCTCGCACCGCAGATATCGAGCTTATCACAGTTCTTGGCGTGCATGGACCACGAAATGTCCATGTAGTGCTATACTAAAATTTAACTCCCATTTTGGGAGTTAAATTTATTCTTTTACCTCTTCGATTTTTACAGAATTTTCTAAAACCACGATAAATGTGCGAACGCTCAAATTTGGATTTTTGCTTGACAGGATTAAATCTTTTTTGTATGATTTAATCTGTTTTTTGTTTTTTTCCAAGAAATACGGCGAACTTTTATAATCAAAAAGCAAAATTTCATCGTTTTTTACACACATCAAATCCACCCTAGAAACTCCGCCATTTTCCCGTTTTATCGAAATTTCTTTGTAAATTTCGCACCCTGATATGTATGATAAAAACTCCTCATTAGCGCACAAGCTTTCGACCTTTTGCCTAATCTCATCAAAATCGCTCGAATCCAAATATTTCGCATAGCGATTTTTTGCCAAATTTAGCGCACTCTCCAAGCTAGAAACCTCAAAATCATCGAGCATTTCAAGCGTGTAGTGCAACGCCTCGCCCTTATAAACCTTGCTAAATTCCGCCACGACAGCCCTATCGCTGGCTCTTTCATACTCTGTGATATTTTGTTTCGCGACTGGTTGTAGATTTATCTTTTTTGGTTTTTGCACTAGCGCTGGCGTAACGCTACTTGGTATGATGTAGCCATACTCAAAATCCTCGATAACTAAAAATTTCTTCTCCACTTTATTTGAAGTATAAGGCGTAAAATAGCTAGGGTTGTTTCCGTTTAAATCACCGCCTTTTTTTACGATTATCAGCGATTTTTCGGCTCTTGTAAAGCCCACATATAGCTTGTTGAAAACCTCAGCTCGTTCCAAATTTTCGCTATCTTTTTTAAATTTTGCATACTCTGCATCGTAAATTTCTCTATTTGTCATACGGTATTTTATGCGCCACTGCCCGTCGTAACCTAGCATAAATTTATCCCTCTCGCCGCCTCCTTTGCTAAGCAAATCGCACAAAATCACATGCGCAAATTCTAGCCCCTTTGACTTATGCACTGTCATAATCTTGACCCCGCTAAGCTCCTTGGCATAGGCGTCGCTGTTATCATCTGCGAAAAGATACTGCACGAAACTATCATACTTTTGCAAAATTTCAAAAAATATGAGTAAATTTTCATCGCCAAAATTTAGCCCCAAATTTTCGGCTATTGTCTTAGCTACGCTCACAGCCTCATCGCTTAGCGAAACTGGGCTAAAATCTGGCTTGTCGCTTAAATTTAAAAGTGATTTTATATTTAAAGCGTGAATTTCATCTTTGCTAATTAGATACTTCGCATACTCGCTAATCGCCTTAACTTGGGGTGTAGCAATTAGTTTTTTCGTAGCGCCAGTCGAAGATGGAATATTTTTTAGCGACAAAAGCTCTTGTATCTTTGCTACATCTTTATTCGTCCAGCACAAAATCGCTATGTCGCTAGGGCTTACGCTATGCTCTTTAATCAAGCGTATAGCCTCGCTTACAGCGCCCTCGCAAACATCTTCGTATGTCTTAGCGCAAATATAGCCAAAATCGTCGTCATCTGGCGTGAAAAACGATAAATTTTTATTTTCTTTTGGGAATTTCAAAATTTTATCTAAAACCTCTGCGCTAAATTTGCTCTCATTAAATTTATTTGCTTCTTGCGGTTTGTAATCGTATTTTTCGCCCGTTTCTTCATTTATCTCCAAATCCCCAAAAATCGCATTTACAAATCGAACCAAAAGCTTTAAACTGCGATAATTTTTTGGCATAGTTTCCAAAACTATTTGATTATGCCTATCTTTGAGCGAATCGAAAAGCTCCTTTTTTGCCCCACGAAATTTATAAATACTTTGCTTTTTATCACCCACATAAAAAAGGCTTCCTAGCCCACTTTGACCGAGCCCCGCGACGATTTCATCAATCAAAGGAAGCATGATTTCATACTGCAAAACGCTGGTGTCTTGAAACTCATCGATTAAAAGGTGCTTGATTTTCGAATCGAGCCTGAAATAGAGCAAATCATTGTGCTCTCCAATCTCGCCAGTTTTGCAAAACAGCTCATGCACGCCCACGCTAACATCAGAAAATGTCATCTTAGCGCTTTTTTTGCTAAGTTCTTTTTTATTTTGTGAGTAGAAATTTAGAAATTTTGCCAAAGATGAAATTTGGTAATTTTCAAATTTTATCGCATATTCAAGCATTGCACGCTTTAAATTTGCAAATTCATCATCTAAATCAGGCGAAAAAGCCTTAGCAAAAGTTCTGTAATCTAAACTTGGTTTATCAAACCACGATCTGCCACTTAATTCGCTAATATTGTTAGTTTGCACCATAAAATTTAGTTGTTTATCGCTCGCTTTATTGCGCACTAAAATTTCGTGCATACGGGCTAAAATTTCATTGATTTCGTCTAAATTCGGGACTTTGCTTTGGCTAATATCTGCGCTTATTCCATTTTTCCACAGCTCGCTAATGCCCTCAAAAAACGCTTGTTTGTTTAAATTTGCATCGTTTATATATTCATACATTTTGCCCGATAATTCATCGTTTTTGAAAGCTTCTTTGATAAAGGCGTCATTTTGGGCTTTTAGTATATTATCGTCGTTTTGAAAATTTGGATTAATCCCCGCATTTAGGGCAAACGCGCGCAGTATTTTGCCAAAAAACGCATCAAAGGTCGAAATATTTAAAGCGCAATCCATAAATTTCGCCAAATGCTCATCTCTAAGGCGCAAAATTTCCTCTTTTTCCTTACCCAAAAGCACGCAAAGCGCGTCAAGCTCAGCCTCTTTTTGTGGCGTGTGAAGCAGCGAAAATGTATCAATTATACGCACCTTCATCTCAGCGGCCGCTTTTTTAGTAAAGGTCAAAGCCAAAATTTCATTTATATTCTCGCCCAAAAGCACGAGCCCTACGAACCTAACCGCCAAAGAAAATGTCTTTCCGCTACCCGCACTAGCTTCAAGCGCTAGATATCTTGCGTCCTTGCCTTCATTTGTCTTCATCTTAATCATTGATTTCGCCTTTACAGATTATTTTATACGCGCAATATTTGCATGCACCGCTCTTGCTCGCGCGCTCAAAGCTGATTTCGCTTTCGCAAAGCGCTCTGATTTCTTCAAATTTTTCAGATAAAATTTCAAATGCGCTTTTTCCGGCATCATCTTTTTCGTTTTCATCGAAAGCGAATTTTTTATCCCTTAGCGAGAGATACGCAGCCTCCATTTCATCATCGCCCAAAAGGGCTTTGTAGAATTTTAGCTGCATTGATTTGGCGTTGTAATCGCCTCTTTTGTAATCAATGATAAATCTATCACCACTTTCGTTTGTGTCTATGCGGTCGATTTTTCCGTTAATTGTGGCAAATTCGTTAAATTTAACGCCGTCAAAATTCGCCTCACTTTGCGCAAAATTCCACTTTTGTTCATGTTCGACTATGGTTTTAGCCAAAAATTTAACCCTGCATAAATCATAATAAATGCTGTAAAAATCGGCATTTTTTTTCATAGCCTTTTTAAGGTAAATTTCCTCAAATTTTTCGTAGTCAAATTTAGGGTATTTAGCGTAATACTCCTCAAACGCCTCGTGCAAGATATTTCCCATCGTAGCGTTATCCTCGCCAAATTTCAGCCCCTCTTTGATATTTAAAATATATGAGTAATAATACTTTCTTTTGCATGTGCTAAATGTATCAAATCTAGCGTGCGAAACAGGCTGGGCAAAAAAATCGTGCTTCATATTTGGCGTAAAATCGCTAAATTCTGGCTTTTCATAGAGCTTGCCATTAAAAATGCGCAAATAATCTTGCATACTAAACTCGTCCATATCTTCTTGCGTGTTAAAATTTTTCAAAAACCTAGACGGCGATTTTTCCACCGTGTCGTGGTAGCAAATCGCCACTTTTTTCGCGCCAAAAATCAAACAAGAGTAATAAAACCTCTGCAAATCCTCCCTGTCTTTGTGGCTAATTAGCCCAGCCTTGGCCCGAAGAGTGCTGTTTAAAAACATCTCGCCCTCACTTCGCTTTGGCACAAAATCATCATTGAAATCAGGGATTATCACAGCCTCAAAGTTTGCACCACGACTCTCTAAAAGCCCCATTACAGTGACCTTTCCGCCATTGATATCATCGAGTTTGACATTTTTTAGCTCGCCAAGGAAAAGATCAATCAAATTTGATAGCGTAAGGTTTTCGCCAAATTTTTCGTTTAGAATTTTGATTAAAAATTTTGGCGATTTTAGCTTGTTTGCTAGGGCATCGTTTTTGGTTTTGACTGCGCGCAAAAGCTCATTTATACAAGCATCAAAAACCTCAAATTCCACGCTTTTGTTGAAATTTTCTCTAAATTTATAAAAAATTTCTTCACTAATCCCAGCCTCTTTAAAAAACAAATCATACTCATTTGGCAAATCCCGCGAAATGTCTTTGCCTAAATTTAGATATTGTGGGTTGAAATTTGGCCTTATGTTTTCTTTAATGCACTCTGAAATTTTAGCCAAACTCACGCCAAATAGGCTATCTCTGACACTTTCGCCCATAGCAAAATTCAGCATTGGGGCGTTTTTGTTAATTTTTTCGTCCAAAGCTTTAAGGGTTTTAGCAAATTTCTCATCAGGCAAGATTACTGCGATTTTTTCCGGATTAATTCCAAGACTAATAAATTTTGAAATTTTCTCAAAAATATAGCAAGCCTGCAAAGCCCTAAGCTCAAATCCTTTTAGCACGATTTCGCTATTTTGTGGGATTGGCGCAGTGTAAGGCTCTAAAATTTTATTCTCGCTTAAATTTAGCTTGTAGCTAAATCCGCTCTCAAAGCTAAGTCCGCAAAGTTCGCCAATACTACGAAGCGTTTTTTGATTAAATTTACTTGCCTTAAAATTTAGATAAATTTGCGTAACCTGCGAAGCTCGCTTTAAAATCTCAAACTCAAATTTACTCGGATTTCCGTCGATATCAATCTCAATGCTATCAAATCTTTTGAGATAGTTTTCGTTTAATTCATAAATTTGCGGAAGCGTGATTTCGTCGTAGCTTTTAGCGTTTTGCAAAAAATTTTGGTAATTTTGCAAAAGCTCTTTTAAGATTTCGAAATGTTCGCTGTATTGCGCGTAAGTATCACTAAAATCGAGAGTTTGCAGGCTCACCTTTTCGCTAGCAAGCTCTTTGAAAAATTTAAACAGATAATCTTTGTGTTGCATAAATTCGAAAAATTCGCTTGGGAAACGGAGTTTTTCGTTTGCATTTTTGGTATTTTTGACGGCCTCTTGCATAAAAAGTGTGCGCTCGATCTGCCCGCACTCATCAAAGCCATTTACAAAAACCGCCTTTTTGTAAAATTCGCTTAAACTCTCGGCGAAAACTATTCCGCCCTCTGCCCTATTTACGGCCTCCTTCAAGGATCTGTAAGTCGTAAATACCCGAAGTTGTTTTGGTTGCGTTGAATTCAAATTTGTAAAATCCTGTGTCTATGGAATCTGAAATTTTCGCCATTACCTGCCACCTGCCAAGCTTTTCGATACTAAAATTTTCGCTTCGTAACGCACCATCTAAAAACTGCGTATTAAGCCTTTTATCAAAAGTCGTGCTATCTGGTCTAGTGAGTAAAATTTCGGCTGAGATTTTATCAAATTTGGCATTATTTTTCGCTTTTATCGGCAAATTTAGGCTAAATTTTTCTGTATTTTGCGGATTTGAAATTTCAAAATTTACCTCATATTTTTTTTCGAAATTTTGCTGTTTTAGCTGAATTTCGTTGTAATTCTCATCGACTTTTTGGTATTTGTCAAAGTAAAAATTATCGCTATGCACCGGATAATCTAGCGAGAAAATTATCGTCGCTACGCACGCTGCGATGATTGCTACTATGCTAAATGCGATACCATAGGGCCACAGAGTTTTTTTATTTTGCGCCATTTTTTCTGCCTTTTTTGTATAGATATGAGCCCAGCGCGAAAATCAGCGTCGCGTAAAAAATATAGCGCAAGAAATTTATGAAATTGTTGTTTGTATTGCCGATAGAATTCTCCAAGCTCACACCCTTTGAAGCGGCGATTTGGTCGCAAATCTCGGCATATCCGTTTAAAAGCGCAGCATTATAAACGCCGATTTTTTGGGTTTTGTTTAGATCTTTTTTTTGCGAAGCGATGATTGGGATTATACGCCCACGGCTTCCCACGCTTAAAATTTGCTCTCTATCAAAAAGTGCTAAGGCTTCAACCGAGCCGTAAATTTCGACCTTATGCTCAGCCTCGGCAAAGACTAAAAGCGCATAAGGCGAGCTTAAATTCGAAGCGAAATTTAGGGCATAATTTTCTAAGCTCTCACCTCCAAGGCTCTTCGTGGCTAGGACATAGACGCCTACGCCGGTTTTATCCTGCGTCTCAGCGCCTAGAATTTCGATTTTTTCTGTAAGCATAGGCGTGATAATCTCGCCTGTGTTTAAAACAAATTTTGCCTGCGCTAAAATGCACAGGCAAAAAATCGCAAAAATTGCTCTCATTAACCGATAAATAGGATATTTCTAGTCAAAACAGAGGCAGCAGTTGCCACAGCCAAAGCGATACAACCAAGTAAAATCAATTTTTCAATCAATGCATCACTCATCACTTATCCTTTATCACAAATACTTTTTTTTGCGTATCGACTGAGCTTTTTTCGCTTACAGAGCTAATGTCTTTTAGCTCATAAGGCTTATCCATGACGGCTTGCTGTGTCTTAATGCCAAGGCAGGTAAGGCATGCAAGAATCGCCAGCAAAAGCGCAGTTGCGATTAGCATTCCAGTTACGCCATTTAGCGCAAAAACCGATCTTTTTACATTTTCCATAATCGCCCCTTTATTTGATAGAGTTGATATACTCGCCAACGGCGCGTTTTTGCACATCGTTTAAACGCCCGTCATCAAAGGCTGGCATTGTGCCGATGAAGCCCTTTTTGCCACGATTTAGCACATCGACGCTAAATTCAGCCGAGCCGTATTTGCTAAGATCTGGCGCTGAGCCGTCCATACCTTTGCCGTCATCACCATGGCAAGCAGCGCAAGTAGGCCATAGCTCTCTACCTTTTTCAACCAAATTTTCATTTTTTGTAGCTTTTAGGCTAGAAATTTCTTTCGCCATAAATGCAGCTACTGCTTTTGCGTCATCAGGGCTAACCATACCTGCTGGCATTTCACCAAGTGGATAATTTAGGCCTTTTGAGCCTTTGTTGATAGCGTCAATTATGCCAGCTTCTTTGCCCCATTTAGTAAGGTCAGCAGACTCGCCGTCGATTCCATCTCCGTCAAGTCCGTGGCATTGTGAGCATTGCACCAAATATACAGACTCTCCCATTGCTTTTAGCGTAGTGCTATCAGCGTTTGCATAGGTTTTTTCAAATTTAGCGTTGTGTTCTTTTACCTCATCGTTATACTCGCCGATTTGTGAGTAAGAATTTAGCGGATAAGCGATGAAAAAATACACTAACGCATAGACAAACATCAAAACAAAACATATAGCCCAGCCTTTTGGCAAGCCATTTTTTAGCTCGGCAATTCCGTCAAAATCTTCGCCAGTTGTCTCAGTGGTTTCGTTTAAGCTTTTACTTTGACCAGCATATTTTTTAACGATAAAAGCCGTAACTGCGACAAGTATAAACGACGCTATCAGCGCCGCAACATTAACATTATCGCTTAAATTTAGCCATTTCATATCATTTTCCTTTTTCTTCTTTCGTAGGTGTGCGAGACTCTATGATTTCACTGCCAAGCTCATCATCAAGCGCCAAATTTGCATACTTTTCATAGTTTCTGCGCCCTGTTTTTTCAGAGTGCTTCAAATGAAACCAGTATCCATAAACTCCAATGCAAGCTAGCACTACAAAGGCGATAAAGCCGTAAGCTTGTAACTCTCTAATGAAATCAGCACTCATCGCAAACCCCCTATTTTAAGCTATTTAAATATGCTATTAACGCAACGATTTCGCGTATTTCGCCATTTTTAAATGCCGCTTTGACATCTTCGTCGCGCATATCATTTACGATTGCCTCAGCCTCTGCCATCATTTCAGCTTTATAGCTTTCGAAATTTGACATAGCGTCCTTGCTAGGATCAGCTTCAAGCTTTGGTGCGCCAGCTGTATCATAAGGGACATTGAAGGCTTTTTTAATCGTCAAAGCCTCAGCATAGGCTGTTTGCATATCTGCGTTTTTCTTAAACATAGATTTGTATGCAGGCATGATTGATTTGCCGACTAGGACTTTTGGATCTTTCATGTGAGTTTCGTGCCAGCCTGTGGTTCTGTTGCGTCCGACCCTAGCAAGATCCGGGCCAGTTCTTTTAGAACCCCACAAAAATGGTCTATCATAAGCAAATTCACCACTTTTTGAATAATCACCATATCTGTCAGTTTCTGATTTAAACGGACGGATAAGTTGTGAGTGGCAGGCATTACAGCTCTCTTGGATATAGACATGGCGACCAGCGAGTTGCAAAACAGTATATGGTTGTTTGCCCTCGATTGGACGAGCGCTATTAGCAAAATCTGGCAAAATCGTAACGATACCAGCATAAGCGATGACTACAAAAACACCAACCGCAAAAAAGAACGGATTTTTTTCTAACCAACTAAACATCTTTCTCTCCTTACGCAGCCATAGGTGAAGCGCTTCTAGGCTCTTGGTCTAAGCTTCTGCCTGCGCGAATAGACATCAAGATATTATATACAAACATACACAAACCTATGAAGTATAATAAACCACCAATCGCTCTAATCCAGTAATAAGGAACTAGCGCGCTAACTGTATCTATAAATGAATATAGCAAGTTGCCATAATCATCAGTTGCTCTCCACATCATACCTTGTGTGATACCAGCAATCCACATTGAGCTGAAAAATAGCACAACACCTGTTGTTTGGATCCAAAATTGAGCCGTCATTAAAGATTTTGAATAAAGCTCTCTTTTAAACATTCTAGGCACCATGTGATACATAGCAGCGATTGTCATAAATCCAACCCAGCCAAGTGTGCCGTCATGGACATGTCCTGGGATCCAATCTGTAAAGTGCGCTAGGGCATTTACTGATTTGACAGAAAGGATTGGACCTTCCAAAGTAGAGAATAGATAGAAGGTAGAAGCCAAAATCATAAATTTGATTAATGGACTTTCTCTTAGCTGATTCCACTCGCCTCTCATTGTAAGGAGCATATTAATACCTGTTCCCCAAGATGGCAAAATCAAAACAACAGAGAAAACCGAACCCATTGTCTGAACCCAATCAGGAACTGGTCCATGGATAAGGTGGTGACCGCCAGCCCATAGGTAGATAAACATCAATCCCCAAAATGAAAACAAAGATAGTTTGTATGAGAAAATTGGCTGACCGCTCTCTTTTGGCAAGAAATAATAAATTTCAGCGATAATCGCTACGGTAAATACAAACGCAACGGCGTTGTGACCGAACCACCATTGAACCATAGCGTCGTTTGTGCCAGCATACATTGATACAGAGTGTATCCAGCTACCCATGCCAGTAAGCAATCTAGTTGGGATTTCCATGTTGTTAAACAAATATAGCATAGCAACGCCAAGGAAGGTAGCGATATAATACCAAACAGAGATATAAAGCGTTTTTTCGCGTCTGATACCGATTAGACCAAAAATGCTAATTCCCCACAAAACCCACACGACAACAACCAAAATATCGATAGGCCACTCTAACTCAGAATACTCTTTTGATGTCGTAACGCCAGCCAAAAGCGAAACCACAGCGAGTAAGATGATTAGGATATAAATCACAAAGTGCAATTTACCCACGCACATCAAAAATTTTGATTCGCTCATCGATGCTTTTAAAACTCTCTGTCCTACATAATACCATGTAGCCCAAATTCCAGATAGCATAAAACCATAAATGACACCATTTGTGTGTAATGGTCTAAGTCTGCCAAATGTACCATACTCTCCAAGCAAGTAGTTAAGATCTGGATATGCTAGCTGAAATGCTATAAGCGTGCCTATAAGCATACCGATGATACCAAATGCAAGAGTAGAATACAAAAACAATTTCGCCACTGTATAATCGTAGCTTAGCATCTTGCCACTGCGTAATGCCTGTTCAGGATTCATAAAACCCTCCTTTAAAATTTGGTTAAAAGTCGAGAAACTTTATGGAGGATTATAAGAGTTAATAAGTTTTAAAAAGCTTAAATTTGACTTTTTATTAACTTTTTGTTTGCAAAAGTTTTAAACTTGTGACATTTTTATCAACAAAAATTTTACTCTTTTTTAGATTCGATTTTATAGCCCAAACTTGGGATATTTTTGATAACATCTGCGCCGATTTTATCTCGAATTCGTTTGATAAAAGTTCTGATTGCCACATCTGAGACTGAGTTGTCGTTCGCCCAGACATATCGTTTAATCTCTTCGTGCAAGACCAAAGTATCGATTCGCGAGACCAAAAGCGAAATAAAGGCTAACTCTTTTTTCGTAAGCGAAATTTCCTCTTCGCCGTGAGTTAAGACCCTTTTTAGTGGATCAAAACTATATCCACCTGAAATTTCTACCACGCTACTGACGCTAAGTTTCGCGCTCATTAGGCTTTTTATCGCTTCTTTAAATTCTTCCATATCAACCGGTTTTATGAAGTATTTGGCTACACCTGCCTCGATTGCCCCTAGAAGCTGAGCCTTCTCGCTAAATCCGCTAAGCACGACAACTGGGGTATCTGGGGAGATTTGT
Source organism: Campylobacter sp. VBCF_04 NA7 (assembly GCF_027737405.1). NCBI lineage: Bacteria > Pseudomonadati > Campylobacterota > Epsilonproteobacteria > Campylobacterales > Campylobacteraceae > Campylobacter > Campylobacter sp. VBCF_04 NA7. Next base: position 242,054 of record NZ_JAOVTT010000002.1, on the reverse strand, counting down.
TTGATTTGGCGTGTCATTTCAAGCCCGTCTTCGATAGGCATCAAAATATCTGTAACGACCAAATTTGGATTGTATTTTTTGAATTTTTTAAGTCCCTCTACGCCATCTTTAGCCTCATAGACATTTTTAAAAATCCCTTCAAATGTATTTCTTAGAGAGTTTCTCATCTTACTCTCATCTTCGACCAACAATATGCTTAAATTTTTTAAAATATCACTCATAAAACGCCCCTTAAAATGTAATTTGTCATTTTTTCAAAATTTAACTTATATAAGACTTAAAAAATTTATCTTGTGAGAATAAATCCACAATAAGCCCAATAAATTCCAAAAATAATTATGATAAATGAAGAAATATAAAGCATAGCGCGCGAAAATTTTGCGCTGATAAAATTTGCCACGCCACCAAAAGCTAATAGCGCAGGCAAGGTAGATAATCCAAAAACCGCCATTACAAGCGCACCTTGGAGGGCATCGTGGCTCATTATCGCCATGGCTAGGTAGGTATAAACTAGCCCGCACGGCAAAAGTCCGTTTAAAAACCCAAGCAGACAAAACCCCAAAATATCCTCCCTACCAAGGGCGAATTTCATAGGTTTGGCTAAAAAAAGATTATAAATTTTTTGATTTTCGATAAATTTTAAAAGTGCGCCCCGTTTTAGTAGGGCAATCCCTAAAATAATTAGCAAAATTCCCGCGCAAAACTGCATAAGACCAGCTGTTTTATCGCCAAAAACTATAACCGAGCCAAACGCCCCACCAAGTGCGCCAAGCATGATATAAGCACAAATTCTACAAATTTGATAAACAAGCGAGAAAAAAAACGCCCTAGCAGGGCTAAGGCTAGATAATTTTGCGTTATAAGCTATCACAAAGCCCCCGCACATGCCAATGCAGTGCGTCAAGCTCAGCATTAGCGTGGCGGGTATGATAGCAAAAAAACTAATCATAAAATTTCTAAAAATTCTTTGAAAATGTATTTGCTTTCGTTTGGTCCGGCACTCGCTTCTGGGTGGTGTTGAACCGAAAAAACAGGGTAGTTTTTGTATCTCACGCCCTCGATTGTGCCGTCAAATAGATTTCTGTGCGTGATATCGCAAATCTCAGCTATGGATTCTGGCACATTGTAGTTGTGGTTTTGCGCTGTGATTTCGATAGATTTGTTAAACAAATTTTGCACAGGGTGATTTGCGCCGTGCTGGCCAAATTTGAGTTTGTATGTCTCATAGCCCATAGCGTTTGAAAGCAGCTGATGACCAAGGCAAATGCCAAAAATCGGAATCCTAGCCTCGATTATCTCTTTGATTTGTGCGATTTCGTCTTTTAACATTTTTGGCTCACCAGGGCCGTTTGATAAAAATACGCCGTGAATTTCGCCAGAGTTAAATTTATCAATCAGCGTTTTTGCCTTAGTATTATACGGGAAAACCTCCACACTAAGGCCCAAATCGCAAAGCTCATTTAGGATATTTCGCTTCACACCATAATCCATTACAGCGATTTTTTTGCCATTTTTTTTCGGCGTGCTATAAGCACCCTTGACTGCGTCCCAATGGCCTTTTTCGTGGATATATGGGGTTTTGGTGCTTACAATGCTGACATAATTGACCTCTTCAATCCTAGCTGAGTCTTGAAGAGCTTTTTTCAAGGTTTCTTTATCACTGATTTCAGTCGAGACAAAAACCCGCAAATTTCCCTCATCGCGAAGCATTTTTGTAAGATATCTCGTATCTATATCATACACGCCAAATTTGCCGTTTTTGATGAAATACTCTTCCAAATTTTGCTCGGATCTGAAATTTGAAGGAGTGTTGTTAAACTCGCGGATAAAAATTCCACTAGCGTGGATTTTGCCACTCTCCTCATCGTCGCTGTTCGTGCCTACAATGCCGATTTCTGGCATAGTGAATACTATAAACTGCCCAGCATAGCTAGGATCTGAGATGATTTCTTCATATCCTGTAATAGAGGTGTTAAATACAAGTTCGCCAAAAGCACTTCCGCCCTTGCCAAACGCCTTTGCCTCCAAAAACACGCCGTTTTCTAAATAAACATACGCTTTCACAGCATACCTCTTTTTTTAAGCTCTTTTTCGTAAGTTTGCGCAAACACAAGCTCGTATTCCTCGGTGCCCGGGATTAGCTTTTTGCCATGTCCTTGCATGAGTTCATAGACATCTTCTTCGATTTTTTTGTAAATTTTCAAATACCCCTCGATTGAGTTGTAAATGATAGTTTTGATGCGGTTTTCGCTCACTTGATAATCTACTAAATTTTTCTTCCAAATCGTCTCTAAAATTTCATGCGAGATATTTGAGTATCTATCCTCGAAAATCAGCTCAAAATTCTCTTGTGCGGCGAGTTTGCGCTTGATGAGCCAAAACATATCTTTTTTATTTACATTCATTTCGTCAAATTCATCGATTCTCTCGTCCATTAGCTCATTTGCGCGCTCGTCTATGGCTTTTTCTTTTTGCAAATCAGTTTTGATGATTTCTGAGGCTACCTTGGCTATGGGCTCTACGCCAAAGCTAAGTGTAACCATGCCAGAATTTAATATATCTATCGCAATTTTTTGCGCTATGTATGGAACATGTGCTAGTTGTATTCGCATTATCCGCCTTTCTTATAATATAATTGTATCTGTTCGCTCAGGGCTAGTAGAGATAAATCCTACCTTTGTGCCTGTTAGTTCCTCGATTTTTCTAATATAATTTTGCGCATTTTGTGGCAAATCTTCAAATTTTTTAATTCCTTTTACGCTATCCCAGCCCGGCATTTCCTCATATACAGGCTCTACCACGCCAAGCTCGATTGGGAAATAATCAATCACTTCGCCATTTATCTTGTATGCTTTGCAAATTTTAATACTCTCAAATCCGTCTAAAACATCAAGTTTCATAAGGGCAAATTTATCAATTCCGTTGATTCTAGATGTGTATTTCGCTGCTACGCCGTCAAACCACCCACATCTGCGTCTTCTACCTGTCGTGGTGCCAAACTCATGCCCGATTTCGCAAAGTCTATCGCCATACTCATCTTTGGCCTCTGTTGGGAAAGCGCCGTTTCCTACGCGCGTAGTATAGGCTTTGACGATTCCGATGACCTCGCCAACATCTTTTGGCGCTAAGCCAAGACCTGTGCAAGCCCCAGCTGCGATAGTCGAAGAGCTAGTTACATACGGATATGTGCCGTGATCGATATCTAGCAAGCTTCCTTGCGCCCCCTCTACAAGGACTTTTTTATCATAATCAAGCGCCTTCCAAATCATATTAGTCGTGTTTGCGATATATGGTTCTAGCACAGATTTGTAGCGTTTGATTTCCTCGTAAATTTCCATTTTATCAGGAATTTTGATATTTAAACTCTCGAAAAGTTGCGCTCTGCTCGCAAAATCCCTAACCAAAGCCTCAGTTAATTTCTCTGGCTCTAAAAGCTCGATTATGCGGTGTCCTGTGCGCGAAATTTTATCCGCATACGCAGGTCCGATACCCTTGCCTGTGGTGCCAATAGCCTTATCGCCTTTTAATTTTTCCTTAGCTTGGTCGATTAGCGAGTGATACTCTAAATTTAAAAACGCCTTTTCGCTGATAAAAAATCTACCCTTCAAATCCCCAAATTGCGCCATTTCAGTAATCAAAACATCAGGGTTAATAACCACGCCATTTCCGATGATATTTATGATATTTTTGTGCAAAACACCGCTTGGGACTAAGTGAAGTGCGTATTTTTCGCCATTTACGATGATTGTATGACCGGCGTTGTGTCCGCCGCAGCTTCTACATACGAAATCGTAATTAGCACTAATCATATCTACGATTTTACCTTTTCCCTCATCGCCCCATTGAGCGCCTACGATTACATCAACCTTACTCATGTTTAATCCTTTATCATTAATTTTTCTATCAATGCATCAACCAAAAGTGCAAAACCACTCGACTTCAATCCGTCAATCTCATAATTTCCGCCATTGCAAAGCACGCTATTTTCGTCTAAAAATCTAAAAAATAGCGCCTTGTAATAGCGCATTTTTGAATAATACAAAAGTGAAACTCTGATATTTTTATACTCTACGCCTAAATTTAAAATTTCATCTAAACAAGGCTTGATTTCCTCTGGGACGATTTTTCGTAAATTTTCCACATCGCCCAAATTTGTCGCGCGCGCTGTTTTAGCCAGCCAGTCGCAGTTTTGAGCCAAAATTGTCTCAATCTCGCCCTTTTCAAAAACGCTAATTGGCAAATTTAGTATTTCGCAAATTCGCTTTGGAATTTCGATATTGCTTAGTTGCAAAACAGGTTCTAAGCTAAATTCTCTAAAAATTTGTATTGCGATTTTTATCGCCAAGGCTAGGTTGCTCTCGTCGATTAACTCTGCGCCGATTTGGTAAAATTCCTCGCTAGGGTATTTAAATGTAGGCTGGATATAAAAAAGTCTTTTTAGGCTTTCATCTTTTAATCTTCGGCGCACGATTCGCACGACATCGACCGTGCTATCAGCACGAAGCGCGATTTCGTGGTTGCTAGGATCGGAAAATTTCAAAAGCTTCGCCCCAGCCACGCTTAAATGCTGATGATACGAAAAATACGGTGTGAGAATTTCGCTAAAACCGTGATTTTCTAAAATTTTGCTAGCTTTGTTTTCGAGTTCTCTTTTTAGTTTTGCGCTTGTGCCAAAATATAGGCGCGAACCATTTGGTATTTCGTGATCAAAGTCCGCACTGACGCTATTTATCATGATTCCTCCAAATTTAGTATAAACTTATCTACTCGCGCTTTGTATTTTGTAATGAAGCTTTGTAAATCTTCAAATTCAAGCGCAAGAATATCCAAAATTTGCTTATTAATTTCTGTATTTAGCATAAATTTATGGCTTGTGGATTTTTCGATTCTGGTTTTGATCTCTTTGATTTCTTCTTGGAAAACCTCAAAGCGAAGATCAGTGATATCGCCGTGTTCTGCGTTTTCTAAAAATTCAAGCGCGATATTTTTGTAATCAAGGGCAATCAAAAAATTTTCAAACTCATCTTTTGTGATTGGCTTAGCGCCTTTGGCCTCTTTTAGCTTGGCAATGATAGCGGTGATTTCCTTCCTATCGACGGCTTTTCCGAGGAAATTTCCTTGCATAAAATTAAATTTAAAATTTTTAAGCAAACGGCGTGAGAGCGCGTTTTCGATACCCTGCGCGCCTAGTTTTTCAAATTTCAGCTCGCCGCGCAAGTATTTCACCAAATCTAGCAGATTTTTTATACCTTCGCGCTTTTTAGCGACATCTAGGCAAAGCCTCATATCGATTTTAATGATATCAAAAGGCATACCTTTTAGGTATTTTGAATTTTGGTGATTTGCATTATTTAGAGCAAATTTAATGCCAAAATCAGCGTATCTTTGTCTAATGAGTTTAAAATCAGCCGCGGTTCTGTCGTTAAAATCGGTGATTTCAAACATAAATAGCTCAGTCTTTGGCGCGTATTTTTCTATCGCGCGCGAAGCAAAATGGTAAAATTCATCGCTTTTTAGCACTTCTAGGCTGATATTTATCGAGCAGAGAGAATTTGTCTCTTTGTTAAATTTCAACATTTGCGTAAATGAAAATTTAGAGATTAAAATTTCAAGTTTCGGCTCTCTGATATCAAATAAAAAGTCGCTAGGCAACAAAACGCCCAAATTTTCGCGTCGCCAACGAAGCAAAAGTTCGTAGCCGTAAATTTTGTCTTTATCATCGATGATAGGCTGATAAAGCATGAAAAATTCGTTGTTTTCGATAGATTTTTTCAGCCTTTCCTCGCTGATTTGCAAATCGTCGAAATTCTCTTTATCAAAGATACAATATCTATTTTTTCCGCTCGTTTTAGCGCGGTACATCGCTCTATCTGCCCTACTTAAAAGCTCGTTGAAATCGATTTCTTCGCTTCCGTCGTAAAACGCCGCGCCCACGCTCACGCTCGCACTTACCTCGTTGCCATCAAGATTAAATTTTTTATTCGCAATTCCTAAAAGTCGCTCTAATAGCGCGTGCGCTGCTTTTTCGTCTTTCAAATCCCCTATAATCGCGCCAAACTCATCTCCGCCAAGTCTGGCTAAAATATCGCCCTTGCGAAGTAGGTTATTCATAGTCTTGCTGACCTCTTGCAAAAACAAATCCCCCACATCGTGGCCGAAATTATCATTAATCGCCTTAAATCCGTCAAAATCTATAAATAGCACAGCCGCAAGCCTGTTTTGTTCCTTTGCCGCGCTTAGATACTCGCCCGCTGCGTTCATAATGTAGATTCTATTTGGCAAGCCTGTGAGCGCGTCGTGGTGAGCGATTTTGACAAGCTCGCTCTCTTTTTTCTTAATCTCAGAAATTTCGTTAAACATTAAAATATAGTTGCTTACCACGCCAAATTCATCTTTTATCGCGATAGCCGAAAACAGCGCAGGGAAATCATCGCCGTTTTTCTTGACGCAGTAAATTTCATCTGTATAGCTTAGGCTCTCTTTGTCAAGCTTTTCCTTGATTTCGCCCATTATACCGCCGTCGTGATCGACTCTGAAATACTCTGGCACCTCGCCCACGACATCGGTTTCGCTAAATTGCATAATCGTATAAAATGCCCTATTTGCGCGGATAATCCTACCGATATCATCTGTAATGACAATCGCTTCTAACGACCTTAAAAATACATTTGAATTTAGATTTAGCTCAGCTTCAATGTCTTTTTTAGCGGTGATATCCTCGATAGTAGCGACGATTTCTTCGGCACCGCCACTTCTTTTTTCTTTTTTGCTAGCATATCCTTGCAGGCTAATCCACGCGTATTTTAGCTCGTCGTTATCGCTTAGCTCGTCATTTAGCTTGATTCTGATTTCGCATGAAATCTCATCGCTTATGCCTAGCTTGCATTTGTTAAGTTCGTCGTTAAATTTCTTCAAATCCACATAGTAAATTTTCGCTACGAAATCGCCTATACTCATCTCTGTATCGACGCTAGCTTCCTTACTACCTAAAATCTCCATATACTCTTTGCTAAGCATAATTTTTTTGGCTAGCAAATCAATCGTGCATGGGCTATACGATCTGGTTTTTAAAAGCTCTTCGTTGCTTTTCATATCTGATTTGAGTTTGTTGATTTCCATAAGCTTATCGTGTATGTTGGTAAAATACATAACGACTTTGCGCTCTTTTTTATACACGCAAATCGTAATCTCATAAAACGCCCTAATCGAATTTCTATGCAAAATCGGATAAACCCGCTTGGTAACTTCATTATTTTGCCTAGTATCGCTCATAAGGTTTCTTAGCTCGTTTTGCAAAGAATCGGCGTCGCTTTTTTGAAATAGGCTCCAAAAATATGTCTTACCCTCTAAAATTTGAGTATTTTCATATCCCCAAATTTCACGCGAACTAGCGCTGACATCGATTATTTCGCCACCTTTGATGACTACGGTTACGATTGGAGCGTCATTTAGATATTTATACTTTTCTTTGGTATCGGTGTAAAATTTGCGGTATTTTGAGGCGTCCAGTAGGACATAAAGCACCAAAATATCCTCACCATTGCGCACAAAGGTCTTTTTGATATACATATCCTTTTTGCCGTTTGGGGTATCGTGCGTGTGGATAACATAATTTTCTTTGGTGTAAAGTGAAATTTGGCTTTGGCGGGCGTTTTCATACAGCGAAGTCGCTTCTAGCGTAAAGATATTTTTGCCCACGATATCATCGCCGTAAAGCTCCTTGGCTCTAAGGCTAGCGTTGTTTATCATGCCATTTGTGTTTTCGACGCTAAAAATCATTAGCGAGCTTTTTTTCAGCGCGTCGATAAATGTAAAATCCACCTTGCTAGCCCTGCCAGAATACTGCACGCTTTCATCGAGTTTTTGCGCGATTTCTAAAATTTGATCTAGCGCGCCCATGGTTTCGATTTTACTCGCTGTGGATTTATACACGCCACCTGAAACCGAGCTGTGAAGCAGGTGCAAAGGCTCGAAAATTCGGCGTTTTAAAAATTTGTAATTTGTCAAAGTGATTAGCAAATACAAAAACAAAAAGCCAAGCGCTAGCAAAACCAAAAGGTTTTTTAGGCTTAGATATTCTTTTAAATTTTTGCTTATCATTATGAAATTGTTCGAATCGTCAAATTTCTCAAAATAGACAAATTTGCGCTCGCCAAGGCTTTTTAAAATTTTGAGTTTTTTCTCGCCTTCAAAATCAAATCTATTTGTATAAAGCACGAAAATATCGTTTGTGATATTAAAAATTTCGCCATCTTTGTTAAAAAGCAAAATTTCGCCAAGGCCGGTAAATTTGTCATTTAGCGAGGTTGTGTTTGCAAAGGCTATCAAAAATGTATTTGCCTCGACCCTTTGGATCAAAAAATATCTATTTGCGCCATTAATCTGCATGAAGCGCGAGATATAGCGGTTGTCTTTGATTTTTGAGATAAAATTATCAAGCCTAAGTTCGCCCAAATTTGCCATAGCCGAATCGTTGAAATACGAAGCTATAACCTCGTCTTGGTTGCCCACAGCCCTGACATAAAAAATCGCGTCGAAATTTTGCTTTTGTAAGGCTGTATGCTCGATAAGACGGAAATACAAGGTTCTTCTTGCATACTCGTTTTCGGTTTTTAAACCTTGATAGGTTTTAAGGTTTTCAGATAAAATTTGAAGTTCGCTAAAAAGCTCGTCGTTGCGGTCTTTTACAGCGTTTTTTGCTACGCTTAATTTAGTAGAAAGCTCGGCTTGGATATTTGAGCCCACAAAGCCAAAAATGCAAAAAACAAGCGCGAAAATAGCCAAAATTCCAAGAATCAAAGCTATAAAAAATCGTTTGGTTATTACTCTTTTATCTTCCATTTTTATGCCAAAAATTTAAATTTTTCGCGCCATTTTAGCAAAAAAGTGATTAAAGTCTTATTTTATTTGACCTTTCACCCAAAAAATGCATAGCCAAAAGCACCAAAAAGCTAAAAATCAGCATAATCGCCGAGTATAAATGCGCGCTGGTAAAATCTAAAATTTCAGTCGCCTCATAAATCGCGATCGAAGCCACCTTGGTCTGCTCGCTCACAGAGCCTCCTATCATCAGCACCACGCCAAACTCTCCCATAGTGTGCGCGAAACATATCACCACAGCACTTATCACCGAGGGTTTCATCGCAGGTAGTAGCACCCTAAAAAGCGTAGCAAAAAATCCCTTACCTAGCGACCACGAAGCGTGGCGAAGCGAGATTGGAAGCGAACGAAAGCCACTAAGCATTGGCGAAAACATAAATGGTAGAGAATAAATACAGCTTGCAATCACCAAACCACTGAAATTAAAGACAAATCGCACACCAAAATTTTCATCGAAAAACCTGCCAAGCGTCGAATACGGCGATAAAAACACAAGCAGATAAAATCCCAGCACACTTGGTGGAAGCACGAGCGGAAGCGAAATGACGCTTTCAATCACGCTTTTGGCGCGAAACTCCCTATACGCCATAAAATATGCCAAAAACAGGCAAATCCAAAACAGAGTAAATGTCGTCACCACCGAGAGTTTAAGCGAAATCAAAAACGGCGTAAGGTCTAAATTTTGCAAAGCTTCAATCATCGTTTTCCTCGATTTTTTTCAAATTTATATTAAAGGCCTTTGCGCCCACGCTCACGCTATCGCCCACGCGCAAATCCCTAGCCTCGCTCACGCTTAAAACCACTTCACAAAGTTGCGCCCCAACAGCGATTATAGCGATATTTACGCCACCTGCTTCGCGCAAAGCAACTACCTTGCCACGAAAGCTAAATTTTTGCGAACCGCTAGTTTGCAAGAAAATTTCACTTGGCGAGCCCTCGCGCACAAGGCTTCCATTTTTTAGCTCATACACACGCTCGCACAGCCTGTAAATCTCGCTGATATCGTGGCTGACAAGGATAATTGTAGGGCGAAATTTCTCATGGATTTTTTTGAGATAGTCTTGGATTTTTTCACGAATTTTATAATCTAGCGCCGATAATGGCTCATCAAGTAGCAAAATTTCTGGGTTTTGCATTAGAGCGCGGGCTAGTGCCACGCGCTGTTTTTGTCCGCCAGAGAGCTGCGAAATAGCGAAATTTGCGTATTTTTCAAGCTCTAAAAATTTTAGCATTTCGCCCGCTTTTTGCAAATCTTTTTTGGCAAAAAGCAGATTTTCTATCACGCTCATATTCTCAAAAAGCGCGTAGTCCTGGAACAAAAAGCCGATTTTACGCTGCTTAGCGTGCATAAATTTTCGCCCATTATCTAGCGTGATTTCGCCGTTTGTAATCGCCCCACTATCTATTTTCATAAAGCCAGCAAGTAGCCTTAAAATCGTAGTCTTGCCAGATCCGCTAGCCCCATACAGACAGACAAAGGCGCCTTTTTTTATCTCTAAATTCACGCTGATTTTAAAATTTTCGTTTAGCCGTTTTTCGCAATCAATCTTAATCATAAATTTTCTCTATAAAAATCGCGCTTGCATTTGCGTAAATGTAAATTTCATCACCCACGCAAAGCCCTAAATTTCGCACGCTCTGTGTGGTTGCGATAATGTCAAATTCTAAATTCTGCCCGCTTTTGCAAAAGCTTAAATTTGATAAAATTTCACCAAATTTAATATCTGAAATTTTGGCGCAAATTTCATTTTCTGCTGAAATTTCGCATTTTTTGCGCGCTAATACTGCCTGCGTCGCTTTAAAGCCAATTTCTACGCCAGATCCCACGACAAGGGAGCTTGGGAGTTCCAAAAAAACTCCGCAAAGCCCATGAGAGAAAAGAATTTTATAAATTCCCTCGCTCGCTAAAATTTGCTCTACCCTAACTCTCAAAACTCATATCCGTATTTTGCGAAAATTTCTCTGCCCTTATCGCTTAAAATAAAGTCATAAAACGCCTTTGCTTCGGCGTTATTTTGGGCTTTTTTAAGTATTACCATGCCTTGTGCAATCGGCTCGTAAAGCGAGCTAGGCACAAGCACGAAATGTTTGCCCTCCTCGCACGGCGCGCCTGCACAACCGCCATCTTTCATTTTTGGCGCATACATCGCACTGGCTGCGATAAATCCCACATCAGCGGCACTTATCGCCTGAGTTAGGGCTTCGCCGATTGATTTAGCCTCGATTATTTTTGCTTTTACGCTATCAAAAATCCCAGCTTTTTGCATAGCATTTACGCTGGCTGTGCCGTAAGGGGCTGTTTTTGGGTTTGCGATAGAAATCGTTTTTACCTTTTCGTCTTTTAGCGCGTCAAGCCCTTTCCCTAAATCCACGCTACGCACGCTTAGCATTGCAACCTTGCCCTTGGCGTAAGTTTGCGCCTTTGCCGTAGCAAAACCAGCCTCAAACAAATCATCGGCAAATTTCATATCAGCTGCCATAAAAATATCAAATGGTGCGCCGTTTTTGATCTGCGTATTTAGCGCGCCACTAGCTCCTAGGCTCACATTTAGCTTAGTATCTGGGTTTAGCTTTTCAAACTCAGACTTAATCTCGTCAAAAGCGTAAGTCGTATTCGCAGCCGCTGCGATAGATACCTCGCCCGCATTTAAGACGCCACATAGCGCAAGAGCGCAAAGTAAAAATTTGTGTTTCATAAATTCTCCTTAAAAAAATGGATTTTAAATTTTAAAATTTATCGCTCAAATCACACGCCGATAATGATATCATCGGGCTCTATGCACGCCATCACCTCATCGCCCACGCCCAAATTTAGCTCATTTGCGCTTTTACGCGAGATTATGGCGATTATGTTTTGATGACCTGCGGTATCAAGGCAAATTTGAGCGTTTTTAATTCCGATTTTAACATCACTGATTTTGCATTTCACGCCGCTACGCTCGCCCAAATTTTCGCCTTTTAAAATTTTCACACTTGGAGCTTTAAATATTAGCAAAACCTCTTTGCCGGGCCTTAATTCTAGGTTTTTTTCACTTTCGATTGTGATTTGCGCGTCTAGCTTTTCGCCACCTGAGAGCGTGAGCGTGATCATACTATCGACTGCGCCTCTGCTAATCTCGCTAATTACGGCATTTAATTGATTTCTGGCTGAGAGTTTTATGCCAATTCTTTCAAGTCCAATTAAATTTTCATCGCTGATATCATCGGCCTTTAAAATTTGCTCCAAAAAGCTATCGCCGACCCTGCTGATAATATCATAGGAGCGAATTAGGCTTTTAGCGTAGTCAGTGAGCTCCGAGCCACTATTTTTTTTCGAGCCTTGCGCGCGAGAAATCAGGGGCTTTTTGCTCGCGTTGTTTATCAAATTTAGGCTATCCCAGCAGTTTTTATAGCTAATGCCGATTTTTTGGGCGGCTTTGGTGATTGATTTGGTCTCATCGACAGCTTTTAGCAAGGCGATATGGCGTGAAATCAGCGTCGTATCCTTGCTAAGATAAAGTTCTAGCGCAAATTTAGCGTTCATAAATTTTCCTTTTTATTTCATTTACTTTTTGTGATTTTATCTGTATAAAATAATATATTTAAAAAGCTTAAAAATACCTTTTTATGGGATTTTATTTCATTATTTTAATTTTAATTTCACACATAGACAAAAATTTACTTAAATTTTGTAAAATCGCCCTTTCGATTAAATTTAAAAGGATAAGGGTTGAAATTTCATAGAGCTTTTTTATGCGCCGTTGCGTGTAGCTGTGCGCTGTATGCCACCGATACTAACGCCGAAATTGATGAATTTGACGCTGAGTATAGTCAAAAGGAAGTTTTCGATCCACTAAGTGGCTATAACCGCGTAATGACGGGCTTTAACGATGTCTTTTACCGCTATTTGGTGACACCTGTGGCCACAGGCTATGATTATGTCATGCCAGATCCCATACAAGGGGCGTTTGCGAACTTTTTCCACAATCTAATGTATCCAATGCGCCTGACAAACAACCTTTTACAAGGCAAATTCGAAAACTCATGGGACGAGACAAAGAGATTTTTGATAAACACCACAATCGGTTTTGCTGGGCTTAGCGACGCGGCGACCTTGCATTTTAACATACCGCGCCACGATGAGGATTTCGGGCAGACACTAGGATACTGGGGCGTGCCAGCAGGACCGCATATCGTCTGGCCGATACTAGGGTCTAGCAACCTGCGCGATACTTTCGGGCTTGTGGGCGATTTTTTCACCAATCCGGTAAATTATATCGACGATAGCACCGTGAGCATGTCGGTAAATGCGTTTAGGATTTTTAACGATTACTCTCGCGATCCTGAATTTTACGAGAAAATGACGAGTGGGGCTGTGGATTTATACCCATTTTTACGCGATGCTTATGAGCAAAGCAGAGAACAAAAAATAAAGGAATAAAAATGAAATTTTTTAAAATTTTAACTTTGGCGTTTTTGCTTTTTAGTTTTTCACACGCTATTAGCGACGCTGATATCGAGCCAGTAATGAGCCAAAAGGTCGCCACAGCAGTTTCGATTATGAGGGACGGCGCACTCGCAAAGGACGCAAAACCAGCCAAAATTTTCGCTCTATTTGATGAGTATTTCGACTATAAACAAATGGCAAAACTATCCCTTGCCAAGCATTATGCGAACCTTTCAGACGCCCAAATCGCCGAGTTTAACAAAGCTTACGAGGCGCATTTGAAACGCTCATTTATCGATAAACTCTCGCTTTATACCGACCAAGATATGAAAATTTTAAGCAAAGAAGCTCCAAGCGAAAAAAGACGCGTGCTAAAAACGCAAATCATCGGCGAGGATAAAAACTACGCAATAGATTTTAAATTTTTCCCAGCTGGAAGTGATTGGCGCATTTACGATGTCGATATCGTGGGCGTTAGTCTAATCCAAACCTACCGCTCACAATTTGGCGATGTCGCGCAAAATTTGGGCTTTGACGAGTTATTAAAACGCCTTAATGCGACCGTAATCGAAAGTGGCAAATAACGCTTGAAACGCATTTTTCGCTTAATTGTCAAATTTCCAAAGAGCGTTTTAGCTATATTTAGCGCTCTTGCGCTCTTTTTTGGTTATTTTTGCACGCACCTGCAAATCGACGCTTCTAGCCAAACTTTGCTTTTGGAAAATGACAAAGACTTAGAAATTTGGCGCGAGGTTAGCGCGAGGTATGCTACGCCGAATTTTTTCGTCGTGGCATACACACCCTCGCAAGACTTGCTAAGCAAACAAACACTTGAAAATATCGCAGAACTTAACGCCAAATTTAGCGCGCTAGATTTCGTTGATAGCGTGGTGGATTTGGGAAATGTGCCGCTTTTGTTAAACAAAAAGGGCGATTTGAGCGAACTTTTAAAACATATCCCCACACTAAAAGACGCAGATATCGACCTAGCCGCTGCTAAGCGTGAGCTACTAACTAGCCCATTTTACGCTTCAAATTTAGTCAGCGCGGATTTTGGCACGACTGGAATTTTGATAAATTTAAAACCAGAGAAAAAATACGAAGAGCTACTTCGTGCGCGAGATAGTGCGAAAAATGCCCTAAATTTGGCAAAAAAATCAAATTTGGCGAATTCTGATATTTCAAATTTAAAGCAAAATTTAAAACTTGCCGAGCAAAATTTCAAAGCTTACAGAGATGAATTACGCATTAAAGACCACGAAAATTTACAAAACCTTCGAGCTATAATCGCCGAATTTTCTAGCGCGCACCCTAGCGAGCGGCTGTTTTTGGGCGGTATAAATATGATAGCCGATGATATGATAAGTTATGTCAGAAACGACCTTAGCACTTATGGCGTGGGCGCGCTGGTGCTTTTGCTAGCATGCTTTTGGCTCTTTTTTAGGCAGGCGAAATTCATCGTGCTTCCGCTTATCATTTGCGCTTACTCGGTGGCAATTAGTAGCGGACTTTTTGGACTTTTGGGCTTTGAAATCACCGTAATTAGCTCAAATTTCATCGCCCTTGTGCTAATCATCACGGTTTCAGTATGTATCCACCTAATCGTAGCTTACCGCGAATACAGCGCGCGTTTTGCCAGCTTTTCGCAACGCCAGCTAGTATATGCGGTCTTGCGCGAGCGGGCTAGGCCATGCTTTTTTGCGATTTTTACCACGATTGTGGGATTTATGTCGCTAATCTTTTGCGATATTAAGCCTGTAATTTCGCTAGGAATTATGATGAGCGTGGGAATTGCATGCTCGCTAGTCGTGGTGTTTTGCCTCTTTGGCGCGGTGATGAGCATATCTAGGCGAACGCACAATAATCGCAGTTTTGAGAAACAGTTTCGCTTCACCCATTTTTGTGCGAATTTAGCCCTAAATCACAGAGGCAAAATTTACGCAGTTTGCGCGCTAGCTGTTTTGGCTGGGATTTTTGGGATTAGCAAATTGCGTGTGGAAAACAGCTTCATCGGATATTTTAAAGAAAATACCCCGATTTATGCTGGTATGGAGGTTATCGACACCAAGCTTGGCGGCACGATTCCACTCGATATCGTGATAAAATTCCCAAAATCGCAAAGCGCGCCAAGCGAGGAAATGGACGAATTCGAGGCCGAATACGCTGCGAACGAAAACGACCCAAAATACTGGTTTAGCTCCCAAAAAATGCGCATTATCAATAAAACTCACGCATTTTTAAAAGACCAAAACATTAGCGATCACAAATTTATCGGACAAGTAAGCTCTCTAAGCTCGCTTTTGCAAGTCGGGCGCGAGATAAACTCGGGCGAGGAGCTAGATGATTTAATGCTAGCGCTAATTTACTCCGAACTGCCTGAGAAATACCGAGAAATGGTGCTTTCGCCCTATGTTAGCATAGAAGAAAATGAGGCGCATTTTAGCGTTCGCACGATTGATAGCGATCCAAATTTGCGCAGAAATGAATTTTTGCAAAATTTACAAAATGATTTAGATAAATTGCTCGCAAATGACGGCGTAAGCGCGCAGGTAAGCGGTATAATGGTGCTTTATAATAACATGCTCCAAACCCTAATGAGCTCGCAAATCGGCACGCTTGGCATTACGATTGGGGTTTTGTTTGTGCTTTTTGTCTTTATTTTTCGCTCTTTTTCACATGCGTTTATTGCTATTTTGGTAAATTTAATCCCACTTTGCGTATGCTTTGGGATAATGGGGATTTTGGGCATTCCACTAGATATTATGAGTATTACGATTGCCGCGATTAGTATCGGTATCGGCGTAGATGATGTCATACACTATCTATTTCGCTTCCGACGCGAGTTCGCGCGCACGCGAGATAGCGCAGAGGCAATCCGCGCAAGCCACGCTAGTATCGGGTATGCGATGTATTACACATCGTTTGCGATAATTCTGGGATTTAGCGTTATGATGATAAGCAATTTTTGGCCGACGATTTATTTTGGGCTTTTAATCTGCCTTGTAATGGCACTTTTGTTGCTTGGCGCGCTCATAATCCTGCCTTCACTCTTAATGAGCAAATCTAGGTTAAAAATTTAATCTAAAATCAAATTTAGCCTGCTATAATGGCGAGTTTTGGAGAGGATGATGACCTGGTGGCGTCTGCGGACTTCAAATCCGATAAGAGGGCGGTTGACCGCTTTCTGGGGGGTTCGATTCCCTCACTCTCTCGCCAAAGTCTAAATTTCAAAATTTCAAATTCTTAGCGCAAAATTTTCCAAAATTCACAATTCTGCAAATTTTATACAAATTTAAAATTTAACTCAATGTTTTTGCAAATTTTAAAATTTTAAAATTTACATAAACCCCAACCATAAGGCGTGGCTGGGGTTTGAAATTTAAGAATTTAGAATTTGATTAATTTGAGTGTTCTAGATATGAAATCACGCCAAGGGCGGCTGTCGCGCCGTCTGCGGCTGCGCAAACGACCTGTTTTGGCGCATCTATGCGCAAATCACCCGCTGCAAAAAGACCCGGCAGGCTTGTTTGCATTTTTAGATTTACCACGACCTTGCCCTCATCGTTCATATTGCAGATAAAATCGCCGTTTTCGTCCCTTAACACGCTGTTTCGCACATCAAGCCCCACGAAGGTAAAAATCCCGGGCAAGCTCAATTCTCTTTTTGTGCCCGTGTTTTTATCGCTAACGACGATGCCCGTTACTCCGCTATTATCGCCTTTGATCTCATCGACAATGGCATTTGTGATAAGCTCGATTTTCTCGTTATTTTTGACCTTTTTGATAGTGTTTGGCGTAGCGCGGAAGCCGTCTCTTCTGTGGATTAGATAGACTTTCGAGCAGATATTTGCTAGATACAGCGCCTCTTCGAGCGCAGTATTTCCACCGCCAAGAACGGCTACTTCTTTATTTTTATAAAAAAATCCGTCGCAAGTAGCGCATGTGCTAACCCCGCGTCCGAAAAACTCGTCCTCGCCCTTGACCCCTGCTCTGCGAGGTTTCGAGCCAGTGGCTACGATTACAGCCTTAGCACGAGCAGTTTTGCCACCCTCTAAGATTATGCTAAATGCGCCGTCTGCGTCTTTTTTGATACGCTCGACGCTTATCATTTCGTGTTTGAGCCCGAAGCGAAAGCACTGCTCCTGCCATGGCGCCATGAAGCTCATGCCGTCCATCACGGTCGCTACGCCGGGGTAGTTCTCCATTTCAGAGCTACTTGTGATTTGGCCTCCTGGCATACCCATTTCATACATTACGACATTTTTAAGTCCGCCCCTTGTGGCGTAAAGTCCCGCACTTAGCCCAGCTGGACCGCCACCAATGATTGCTAAATCTAACATTTTTTCTCCTTTGTTTTATTTTTTAATCAAATTTAGGGCTAAATTTCAGTGAAAAATAAAAAGGGCTTTCGCCCTTAAATTTTAAAGTAATGAGTTGATTTTATCAGTGATTACTTGTTTTGATTGCGCGCCGATTAGTTGAGCTGCAACTTCGCCGTTTTTGAAAAATAGCATAGTTGGGATTGAGCGAACGCCAAATTCTACCGCCAAATCTTGCGCTTCATCGGTATTTACCTTGCAAATTTTAGCTTTGCCCTCAAACTCGTTTGCTAGCTCGTCGATGACAGGGGCAATCATACGGCATGGTCCGCACCATGGAGCCCAGAAATCAACTAACGCAACACCCTCGCCTACTACATCTTTGAAATTTGCAGATGTAAGTTCGATATATTTTCCCATAAATTCTCCTTTAAATAAATTTGGTTGAAAATCGGACTATTATAGTTTTACAATATTAATGAAAGGTAAAAATTTGGGTTATAATGAAATATTATTGATAAAATTTATCCGTTGCGGATAAATTTCAATTAAATCAATCTGCCAATCATCGCAAATTTCGTTTGTCAAAATGTAATAATCAATCGCCTTTAAAATTTTACTCATCTTCGCAGGCGTTACACGGCTAGCAGCGCAGTAATCGCCACTAGTCGCCTTAACCTCGATAAAATGCAAAATTTCATCTTTGCTCGCGATGATATCAATCTCGCCAAAGCGTGAGTGAAAATTTCGCGCAATTATCTTAAATTTATTCTGCTCTAACCACCCAGCCGCCCTATCCTCGGCAGAAAATCCAAAGAGATAATTTTTTAGCCCCATTACTCTTCGATTCTAATCATAAATGGTCGCTGTATGATAAACTCCTGCGCGTCCAGCTCGCCCATAGCGCGCTTGACATCGGCTTCTAAGCTCGTGTGAGTAGTGAAAAACAGCGTTACGCACTCTTCTGTTTTTTGCTTTGGTTTTTGCAAGAAACTATCAATTGAGAGGTTGTTTTCGCTTAATATATTTGTGATTTTGGCCAAAACGCCCTTTTCGTCTTTGACGCGAATTCGCAAATAATACTTCGTGCAAATTTCACTCATAGGCGAAATCACAAAATCATTTTCAAGCTCTTTTTTATAGCCTAAAATCGGGCTTTTGTTACCGCGAGCGATATCGATTAGATCGCTTATAACCGCACTTGCAGTAGCCCTGCCACCAGCTCCTGGCCCATAAAACATACTCTCGCTCATACAATCCCCAAAAACGCTCACACCGTTCATCGCCCCACCGACCTTAGAAAGCATTGCGTTTTGCGGGATTAGGGCTGGATGGACACGAAGCTCGACACGGCTTTCGTCAATGCGTTTTGCAATCGCCAAAAGCTTGATTACATACTCAAATTCGTGCGCGAAATATATATCTTCTTTGCTAATCCTATCAATACCTTTAATCAAAATATCCTCAGGCCTACCTTGCGCCCCATAAGCAATGCTAGCTAGGATTAGCAGTTTGTGTGCTGCGTCAAATCCGCCTATATCAAAGGTCGGATCAGCCTCAGCGTAACCTAACTCTTGCGCCTTTTTTAGCGCGTCTTCAAAATTTTCGTTTTTTTGCATCATATTTGTGAGGATATAATTGCTAGTGCCGTTTAATATACCGATAATTTTTTCGATTTTATTCGCACTTAAACCCTCGCGCAAAGCCTTGATTATCGGAATTCCACCAGCTACGCTAGCTTCGTAACCAAAAGGCGTGGAGCTGGCTAAATTTTCAAGTTCATATCTATGATAAGCCAAAAGTGCCTTATTTGCAGTAACGACAGCCTTTTTGCGTTTTAAAATTTCACTAACTATCTCATAAGGCTTTTCGACCCCGCCCATGAGTTCGACAAAAACATCGATATCATCGCGGTTTATGACTGAATTTAAATCATCGCTTAGCGGGATTTTAGCACTGCGCTTTTTGCTTAGATCTCGCACCACACCGATAACTGGCTCAATTTTAACCCCAGCGCGCGCAGTGATTGGCTTTTCGTTTTCGATGAGTATGTTTGCTACCTCATTACCGACGGTTCCGACGCCTAAAATCGCTACTCTCATTTGACCTCTTTAAGATATTTTTTGATATTTCGCGCTGCTTGGCGGATTCTATTTTCGTTTTCGATAAATGCAATTCGCACATAATCATCTCCCGCGCTTCCAAAGCCAATTCCTGGGCTAACAGCCACGCAAGCCTGCGTTAGAAGCTGTTTTGAAAACTCCATACTTTTTAATCCAGCGCATTGTGGAGGCAGTTTCGCCCACGCAAACATGCTAGCTTGTGGAGTTGCGATCTCCCAGCCTGCGTTGCCAAAGGCTTCTAGCAAGACATCTCTTCGTTTTTGATAAGTCGCCCTAATCTCTTCGATACACTCTTGCGGACCATCAAGCGCGATTGTAGCGGCTACTTGGATAGGGGTAAACATACCATAATCAAACCACGATTTTATCTTTTTAAGCGCGGCAACTAGGCGTTTGTTTCCACAGACAAATCCCACGCGCCAGCCAGCCATATTGTAAGTTTTCGATAGCGTGTATGCCTCGACTGCGACATCTTTGGCGCCATCGACTTCAAAGATACTTGGAGTTTTGTATCCATCGAAGCTAATCTCAGCATAAGCTATATCGCTGATGATATAAAATCTCTCTTTTTTCGCCATTGCTACAAGACGCTCATAAAAACTCTTTTCGACGGTTACGGTTGTTGGATTGTGCGGGAAATTTACCACGACATATTTTGGTCTAGGAATACTCTCATCAAATGTTTTTTGAAGCTCGATGAAAAATTTATTCTCGTCAAATTCCAAAGTTTGCGCATCGTAAGGCAAAGGGATTTTCACCACATTTCCGCCTGCGATAATGAAGGCTTGGGTGTGGATCGGATAGGCAGGATCTGGGACTACGGCTACATCGCCAGGGTTGATTATCGCGCTTGTTAAATGCACAAAACCCTCTTTCGAGCCCATTGTCGCGACGATTTCACTATCAGGATCAAGCATGACGCCGTATTTGCGCTTATACCAGTTAGCACATGCCAAGCGAAGCTTGTAAATGCCCTGACTTACGCTATATCCGTGAGTTTTGTCCTTTTGCGCGCTTTCGCAAAGTTTATCGATGATGTGCTGTGGCGTGCGGCCGTCTGGGTTACCCATAGAAAAGTCGATTATATCATCGCCCTTGTGGCGTGCTGCCATTTTAATCGCATTAACCTCAGCAAAAACATAATTAGGCAATCGCTCGATTTTGCCAAATCTAATCTCGTCAAACATCTCATCCTCCTATAAGTTTGATTTCTAAGCCTTGTTTGATATTTTCCCCAGCAAATGCGTCGCAAAGGTGCATATAATGCGCATTTGGCGGGAATTTAATCTCCAACTCTTTTACTTTTGCCTCACTGATTTTATTTGAAATTTCATCTAAATTTTTGTCATAAAAGGCTATGTTTGGATACCAAACCTGCGCGCCTTTGGTTTTAACAACTGCTTTTTTGGTGTTTGCGATATTTATAAAATAGCTACTTTTTAGCTCGTTTTGTTCTTTGTTTGTGAGTAAATTCATACTCTCAAAATTTAGGCGAAACAGCATTACATCGCCTAAAATCATAAAATCCTCGACATAAATTTTATGCTTTTTAAGCTCAGTATAAATCGCGCCAGGATCGACCATACGGTTTGTGCGCAAAAGTATGCTTCTTAGCTTTTCACCCTCGTCTAAATTTAGAAAAGCTAAATTTTTGTAATTCTCTAAATTTAGCCTATCAAAGACCAAATTTAGCGGTTTTAAAAGAAATTTTGAATTTTGCTTCGTAAGAAATTTTATCTCAATCCCGCGCGCCCTATCGCTTGGAGTGAAATTTAAAATTTGGTTTTTTTCTAAAATTTTGCTTATCTTTGTAAGGTCAGCAAAGCCGTTTTTATCGCTCAAATCATCAGTTGCGTTGATATCGTAACGCGCCAAAATTTCGCTAGGACTCGCACAAAAAGCCAGTCCCAAACAAAACGCGAGCGCGAAAACGATTTTTACCACTTTTTGCCCTTATTTAGCCGAATAAACTCTTCGTTTGAAATTTTGTTTATTTCGCCGTTTTTAATGTGGAGTTTGATTGTGTTTTTCTCGCTAAATTTCACTGGATCGCCCGGCTTTCCTATGTCAAACATACCATGCCCAGTAGCGATTAAAAGCTCGTCGCTCGCACTTAGCGTATAGCTTTCACTTGTAACAAATTCTCGTTTTTTGCCAGTAGTTAAATTTATTATTCCTAGCCAAATTTTAACATGCGGTGTGAGTTTAAGCTCGTCGCTTGGGCTAAATTTCGCGCTTGTGTTATTATCGCTAGCATTGCTATCACTTGCGTTTGCGTCGCTTGCATTAGCCTCTGCTTTGATGATTTGTATGCTTCGATCTAGCGCATTTGGCGCACTTGCGTTGTAATCGCTGGTGCTATAAGCACTAGCGTTAAATTCCAATGCGCGTGGCGATTCATAAGGCTTAATGCCTACATTTTCTAGCTGTTTTTGCGTATCGCTGACCACGCTATTATCGGAATATGTGGCGTTAGTTTCTTCATTTAGCACTGAGCCTAAAAATTCGTTAAATTTCTTATGAAGCTCGAAATAAAAAATCGCAGCGATTATCAAAAATATCGCCACTAGCCATATTATCCAGCCTCCACCCTCTCTTTTGCTGCCACTTGCACGCGCATAGACCTTTTCGACATGGGCTCTTTTGTTTGGTTCAAAACTAGCCTTTGCAGCCCTAAACTCGCTCAACCACTCGCTCAAATCCAGCCCAAATTCGCGCTCTAAAATTTTAATATATCCAGCGACATTGAAATTCGCAAGTTTTTGAAAATCTTTATCTAAAATCGCTTTTAAATTTTCCACTTCGATATGCGTTGCATTGGCGACCTCGCCTAAATCCATGCCTCGCAAACGCTCTAAATCTAGATCTTTTTTTTCCTTCTCATCCATTTAAAATCCTATCACAAAGTATCGCAAAAGCGGCGCTTACATTTAACGAATCCCAGCCCTCGCGCATTTTGATCGATACTTTTTTATCGCATTTTTTAAGCACTTTTGCAGGGATTCCAAATCCCTCATTTCCCATGACAAGCGCTCTTTTTTTGGCAAATTTTAGCTCTTTGAAATTCTCTCCGTCCGCACTAGCAGCGCAGATTTCAAACCCAGATTGTTTTAGCTCGTTTAGCGCGCTAAGCCCGTCAGCGAGCCTAACTACATTTAGCTCATAGGCTGCGCCCGAACTAGCCCTTAAAATGCCTTCGATGTTTAGATTATTTGCGACAATTATCACGCTATTTGCGCCCAAAGCGTAAGCCGTGCGCATAATCGCGCCGATGTTTCCCACATCGGTTAGCCCGTATAAAACGACCAAAAATTCATCGTTTTTCACACTCGCAAACTCGGCGAATTCAAACTCGCTAACCTCGGCTAAAAAACCTTGATGATTGCCGCCATGCGCCAAAGCTTGGGCTTTTTTGCTATCTACGCGCTCGACTTTGACACCAGTGCGCGCAATACGGCGAAAAATATCGCTCTCGCACTCCTTAGCAAGCATAATGCGAACAAATTTTTCGCTATGGTGTTCTAAAATATGTAAAAATAATTGTTTTCCGTAAATAATCATTTTGCGATTTTAGCAAAAAATGGTTAAGAGATGCCTTATTTTATCAAATCGTTGTAGATTTCTTTGACAGATTTTCCGGTGATTTTGGCAAGCAATTTTGCCTTGATTTTTGGCGAAATTTCGAGGCTTTTAATGTCGTTTTCGCTGATTTTTTCGAAATTTGCCTCTTTTGCACCGGCTACCACCACAGCCCACTCGCCGTTTAAATTCGCGGTTTTTAGGATGAGGGCTAGCTCTTTTGCGCTGCCAAAAAATTTGGTTTCAAACTTTTTACTCGCCTCTTTTATGGCAAAAATTTGGCGATTTTCGTCTAAATTTTCGATACCGCAAACAAGGCTTAAAATCCGCTTTGGCGATTCGTAAATCACGCATGGATAGGGGTTTTTGAGCATGTTTTCTATGGCGATTTTGCGCTCTTTGCCAGTATTTGGCAAAAAACCTAAAAAGCAAAATTCCTTCTGCACTATCCCGCTAGCCGCGACTGCTAGCAAAAGCGCGTTTGCCCCGCTTAAAATTTCGTATTCGATGCCGTTATTTTGGGCAAATTTCACAAGCGCAATCCCTGGATCGCTAATGCAAGGCATGCCAGCGTCGCTTAAAAATGCGCAATTTTTTTGGGTGAAATTTGAGGTGTCAAATTTGGCGAAAAATTCGCTTTCGTTGTGCGTGTGAAGCGAATAAAACTCTTTTGGAGTGAAATTTATCTGATATTTTTCGCTAAGTAAGTTTAGAAGTTTTTTACTAAATCTTGTGTCCTCGCAGATAAAAATCTCGCATTTGGTGAGTATTTCAAGGGCATGGGTTGAAATGTCAGCGAGATTTCCTATCGGCGTAGGAACGAAATAAAGCAATTATTTCATTCCGTATTTTTGTTTAAATTTCTCAACACGACCCGCGCTATCTACGATTTTTTCGCTACCTGTGAAAAATGGGTGGCAGTTTGAGCAGATATCTACACGGATTTCTTCTTTGTTTGAGCGTGTTTTAAAAGTGTTGCCACAAGCGCAAGTTACGGTTGTTTCAACATAATTTGGGTGAATATCTTTTTTCATTTTAACTCCTTGCAAATTTTAAAAGGTTGCGATTATACAATAAAATTTTTAAAAAATCAAATTTGACTTTTTTAGAAAATAAGCCTTGCGCAAGCAGTCATTATCGCGGTGTTTGAGCGCAAAATATATGGCAAATTCAGCTCGTAAGATTTGCTAAATTTTTTGCGTTCATTTTCGGAAAATCCACCCTCAGGTCCTATAAAAGGAATCTCATTTTTATCAAAAATCTCCAAACTTTTGCCCTCAAAATCAATCAAAACCGAATTTGGATATTTAGCCAAAAGCTCGTCCGAGCTAGCTAAAATTTCAAGCTCTATGATAGAATTTCGCCCGCACTGACACGACGAATTTATCAAAATTCGCCCCATGCGCTCCAAATCCAACCTAATATTTTTTTGCGAAAAATCGCTATAAACAAAAATGATTTTTGCCACGCCCATTTCATTTAAGCTAGGAAGCGTTTTTTCGATCACGCTTGGCTCGACCACCGCCCAAGCAAGGCAAAATTCGTGCTTTGGCGCGATGACTGAGTTTTTAAAAACCAAATTCGCTACCGCGGTTTTGCGCGAAATTTCAGTGATTTCATAGATATAATTGCTTTCATCGCGCAAATTTCTAAAATCCACTCTATCGCCCACGCTAAGGCGTCTAGCCTTTAAATGCGAAAAATTTTCGCCCGAAATTTCCAAAATTTCGCTTCCTGCGTTTTTATCATAAAAAAATACCATTATATAAAACTCACTATCAAAATTATCGCAAAAATTGCGCCCAAAATTTTAGCTATTTGCGCGCGGTAAATTTCAAATTTTTGCCCCAAAAATGCGCGTTTAAGGCGTTTGTATCCCACCGCGCACAGCCCCATTATGCACACTGCGCCCACGCACATTAGCCCCACGCTCACGCTCACGCTAGCCATTACTGGCAACATCACAGCCCCAGTTGTTACAATCGCTGCCAAAACAGCGTAATACACGGGCAAAAATTTACGAATTCTAGCCAAATATTTTCGCCCATTAAAAAGCTTTTTGCGCGCTTTTATCCCCCTTAAATTTCGCAAAGCAGGAAATTTCACGACGCCGTTTTTCTCGGCTGAATTTAAAGTATAAAATTTAATGTTTTTATCGATTTTAAGGCGCGTTAATGCAAAATAAATAATCGTAAGCGCGCCAAAGACAAAGGCGAAAAATTTATGAAAGCCTAGCGCGCTAGCAAACATATACTCCATTACTCTACCACTGGTTCTGGCGGGAGTTGCGGGTTGATTTGCGGGAGCGGGTCAGGGTTTGCGATGCTCACATCACTAGGCACCTCGCTAGATACAGGCGGCTTTTCTAGCACCTTTTCTTCCTCTTCTTTGCACCCCGTAAAAAGTGCTAAAACCGCAAAAATACCCAAAATTTTCGCTCTCACTAACAATCCTTTTCGTAGCTAAATTTTACGCCATTTACGAGCTTTTCAAACATTTTTTTATCTCTCCACTCAGCCATTACACCTGAGGAAAATTTAATCTCTTCTAGCTCGATTTTGCCCATATTTTCGTTATCAGCGTCTTCTTCGAAGCACTGCGCATAGCCCGTGGAAGTCTCATGCACGATGACGCTATGAAGCCTTACTTCGCGCTCGCCGTTTTTCATTTCGCTTAGTTCTAAAAGTCTGCGAATTAAGATAAAAAATATTCTCGCAAACTGCTCTGCGCTCGCATTTTGCGGGATCTCTATCCAGCGCGCGCTGTATTTTTTCAAATCGTTTTTGTATTCGTCGCTCTCGCCAGAAAATATCGTCGTAGCATGGTCGAAACTATCGATTAAATCCCTAATCCCAAGCTTCATATAGCCAAAATCATAGACCATGCCAGCATTATCAAGGTAATTTGAGCTAAGCAAAACCTCGCATTTATACGAGTGCCCATGGATACTGCCCCTGCACCTTTGCGACCCGCAAAAGCGCACTATATGGGCGTTTTCGAACTCATACATTTTTCTGATTATCATACACTTTCCTTATCGTTCCAAATTCTAATATGCGCTCTATCGGAGTAATTATAACCATTTTTTATGCAAAATTTAGCGACAAATTCTGCGTTTTGCTCCAACTCCGCCTTGTTTGCGCCAAGAGGCATACAAAAAACCTCGTTTTCGCACTCTCTTAAAATTTCGCAAATTTCAGCCTCGGCGTCAAATTCAGGCGAAATTACAAATTTATAAAAACTATCTTTTGCATTTTTTTTAATCGCTTTTAAAGCCTCGAAATTTAGCCGTTTTTCGCGCGGTTCGCCCGAATTTGAAAGCTTCGGCGAGATAGCAAAAACGCAATCTTTATAAAACGCAAACTTTTCAAAATCGATTAAAATCGTGCCGTTTGTTTCGAAATGCACCTCGAAATTTAACCTTTGTAAATTTTGGATAAATTCGATAAAAATTTCGTTTTTGTGGTGCAAAAGCGGCTCGCCACCAGTGATGATTATAATGGGTTTTTGCGAATTTGCATTTGAAATTTCGCCATTGATTTTTTCTATTAAATACTTCGCCGAAATTACTTCTTCACTCTCAAAATGCCCCGTCTGCACCGCGCGAATCGTATCGCACCCAACCAAAATTTCGCCAGTTTTAATTGAGCGCGTGCTCACGCCAAATCCAGCGCATTTTAGATTACACCCCGCAAAGCGCATAAACAGCGCAAGTCTGCCTGAGTATTTGCCCTCGCCTTGGATACTTAAAAAGCTCTCTACTAGGCGCAATCTCAACCACCGGTTTGGTAAAATGCGCGGCTTGAAATTTCGTTTTGAGCGCCGATTTCCCAGCGATTTTTTTCTGGTTTGTTTTCTAAGACCTGCGCTAAAATTTCGCTAGCTTTTGCGATGTCACCGGCGCGCACAGCCTCTTTTATACTTAGGGCGTCCTCGAAATACAAACACGGTATCAAATGCCCCTCTGCGCTCAGTCTTAGCCTATTGCAACTAGCGCAAAAATCGTGTTTGTGCGGATCGATTATGCCAAAAGTGTAGCCGTCATCTAACGCATAAAGCGAAGCTGGGGAGGTGGCTTGCTTTTGAAGCGGTGAAATTTGGTATTTTTCGCCGATGATTTTTAAAATTTCATTTGATTTCACACCCTTTAAATTTTGCGCATGAGTGTTTTCCATAAACTCTATGAAGCGAATTTGCACCCCTTTTTCTCTGGCAAATTCGATTAAATGGCAAATTTCATCGTCGTTAATCCCAAGCAAAACGACG
The DNA here is from genome assembly GCF_027737405.1 of Campylobacter sp. VBCF_04 NA7. Classification (NCBI taxonomy): domain Bacteria; kingdom Pseudomonadati; phylum Campylobacterota; class Epsilonproteobacteria; order Campylobacterales; family Campylobacteraceae; genus Campylobacter; species Campylobacter sp. VBCF_04 NA7. Next base: position 214,461 of record NZ_JAOVTT010000002.1, on the reverse strand, counting down.
GTGTTTAATTTGACTTTCAGCCCCACTTCCAGCGCTGCTTCAAGCCCTTCTAAGACATTGTATAAAACGCCCTTTTGAGCGATGTATTTGGCGCGCTCTGGGCGAAGTGAGTCAAGCGACATATTTATGCGTTTTAGCCCAGCGTCCGCTAAATCTTTGGCATAATTTTTGAGATAATATCCGTTTGTGGTAAGGGCTAAATCGATACTTGGCGCATAATCGCTTATCATTTTGACAAATTTTGCGATATCACGCCTGATTAGTGGCTCGCCGCCTGTGATACGGATCTTTTCTATGCCTTTGTCGATTGCGACCTTGACGAAGCTAAACATCTCCTCAAAGCTTAGAAGATTTTCCCTAGGCACCCACTCAAATGGGGTGTTTGGCATGCAGTAACGGCACCTGAAATTGCACTTTTGGGTAACTGAAATTCGCAAATAATTAATATTTCTACCAAATTTGTCGATTAGCATTATAAACCTTAAATTTCTAAATTTCAGCGATTATATATAAATAAAATTCTTTTTGCAAAATTTTATTTTTATATTGATTGGTTTATTTTTTCACGCTTACAAGTAGCTCTTTTAACTGCTCTAAAAGCGGGCGGATTTGCGCCTCGACCCTAGTATCGACCAAAGATGAAACCCCGCTTAGTCTTTGCTCAATCACCTCATCAATGACATCAGCGACTGCGTTGATATCTAGGCTGGCTACGCCATTGCCTCCATTTTCAACCATAGCGTGAAGCTCTTCGAGCTTTTTCTTTAACATATAGTTTTCTTGCATGCTATCGGTGATGACCTGATCGAAGCGTTCGAATTTTTTATCTGTCTGCTTGTCCTTGATAAACATAACGATTAAAATCAAAACTATAACTACACAAAGTCCCAAAATAATAAGCATATTTAAATCCACTTTATCTCCTTAAAACAAACTTATCCAAACAAATATAAAGAATATAATACCCAAATATCCGTTTAAAGTAAAAAACGCTCTATCGATTTTGCTAAAATCTTTTTCGACGATTTTATGCTCTTTGTATAAAATCAGCGTACACACAGCCACGCCGATATAGGCAAATGTGCCTAAATTTGCCAGCGCGCAGTATAAAAACCAAAAAATCACACAAATTGCGTGAAAAAGCTTCGAAATAAACATCGAAGCCTCTTTGCCATAACGCGACGGTATGCTAAATAGCCCATTTTGCCTGTCATACTCCATATCTTGGAGCGAGTAGAGCACATCAAATCCCCCTACCCAAAACACCACGCCCAGACACAGCACCACAGACCAAATCGAAATCTCGCCTGTTACTGCGATATTTCCAGCAATCGGCGCAAGGCCTAGGCAAAGACCTAGCATTAAATGCGCAGTTTCGCTAAATCGCTTGAAATACGAATACGAGCCAAGCGCGAGCAAAATTGGCACGCTAAGCCCAAAGGCAAGGCTATTGATAAAATAGGCTACAAGCACGAAAATCACGGCATTTGCTATGATAAATGCAAGCAAATTTTTGCGACCTATGCGCCCATCGACACTTGGGCGAGAAGCGCAACGAGGGTTGTTTCGGTCGATTTCTTCGTCCAAATAGCGATTTACGGCCATTGCGAAGCTTCTAGCACTCACGGCGCACAAAATACCCAAAACAAAAAGTCCAAAGCCAAACCACATTGAGCCGTTTTGCGCCTTTGAGGCTGTTATCATCGCCACGAAAATAAACGGCAGGGCAAAAACCGAGTGTTTGAAAACTATTAATTCGTTGATATCTTTTAAAATTTGTTTAAATTTTTCCATAAATTCCCTTATTTCGGGCGGTATTTTAGCAAAAATTTGGCAAAAAATCTATTTATAATTAAATTTTTCTATCTTAAATTTGCTAAAATTAGCCCCAAAATTTAATTAAAGGCAAAATTTGAGCGAAATTTTACAACTTGCACTCATCGGCACGACAGCCAGCGGAAAGACAGATTTAGCGCACAAAATCGCCCTAAAAACAGGCGCTGCGATTTTAAGCCTCGACGCACTTTGTGTCTATAAGCTAATCGACATCGCTAGCGCAAAACCTAGCAAAGACGAGCTAGCGCAGGTGCCGTATTTTGGGATAAATTTGATAGAACCAAACGAATATTTTAGCGTGGGCGAGTTTATCAAAGAATACGAAAAAGCGCGCGAATTTGCCACGCAATCGCAAATTCCACTCATCATCACAGGCGGAAGCGGATTTTACCTAAAATCCATGCTCTCAGGCCTTGCGCCCAAAATCCAAGACGCTCAAATTTTCCCACAAAATAGCGAAATTTTCGCGCTTGCTAGCAAAATTGATAGTGAGTTTTGCGCCAAATTTAGCGCATTTGATACATTTAGACTGCGCAAATGGTATAGCATTTATGTCGCTACTGGCGAAATTCCAAGCGAATTTTTGCGTAAAAATACTGCCCAGCCTGTGATAAAAAATCTCAAAATTTTTGAAATTTTGCGCGAAAAGGACGAAATCAATGAGCGAATCGCACTTCGAACAAAAAAAATGTTTGAAGCGGGAATTTTAGATGAGGCGAAATTTTTGTTTGAGCGATATGGATATGAGTGCAAATCCCTATCCTGCGTGGGTTTGAAGGAGTGCGGAGAGTATTTGCGGGGCGAGATTTCAAGGGCTAGTTGCGAGGAGCTCATCACAATCCACACGCGCCAGCTCGCCAAACGCCAGCGCACATTTAACAAATCGCAGTTTGAGGGCAAAATACACGCCCCAAGCGAAATTTTAGAGAGAGAAATTTTAGAATTTTTGGGTAAAAACGGCTAAATTTGACACCAAATCTGTCGTTGTAAGAAATGTGGCGCAAGCTATGAGTGTAAAATTTTAAGTGTGCAAATTCCGTGTCATTGCGAGAATTTGCGTAGCAAATTCGAAGCAATCTAGGGAAGTTTAAATTCAAAATTCAACCTAAATTTAGCATTGAATTATTTTTAAAATTAACCTGCGCCGTGAAATTCTCTGTAAGGGGGAGGGCGCGCTTTTTAGGAGACGCTACCCTCCCCCTTACCAACCCCCACCCCTGTAAAACCTTAGAAGTGGCTAAATTTAAAGCTTCGCTTTAAATTTAGCTGATTTAATTTTACTGAAATGCTTCGCATTTCTCGTAACGCCAAATTTAAAATTTAAATCACATGCCTTAAAACTATAAACATCACCGCAGCTAAAAGTGATGAGGCAGGAAGTGTGATAATCCACGCTAGCCCTATTGGCTTCATCAAAGACCAGTTTGTGTTGCCATTGACTACGCCGATTCCCAAAATCGCGCCGATTAACACATGCGTCGATGAAATCGGAAGCCCTAGCACAGAGGCTACCATGACTACGATTGCGCTGGCTAGCTCTGCGCTAAATCCAGAGGCAGGGTGTATCTCGGTCAGATTCGTCCCCACAGTGGCGATTACCTCTTTTCCTACAAACCAAAGCCCCACGATAAGCGCTACGGCAAACATTACCATGATTTGCGGTGGCACAGGGCTATCGCCGTTAATCGAACCACTCGCAAGCGTATCAAGTATCGCAGCAAACGGCCCTACGGCGTTTGCGATATCGTTCGAGCCGTGCGAAAAAGCAAATCCGCACGCTGTTAAGACCTGCAACCAGCTAAACATCAAAAATGTCGATTTATGCAGATCAGACCTGCGCAAAGTCTTGGCGAAAATAAACATCAAAAGCCAAGTTACCACCGTGACCATGCCGATAATTAGGTAATTGTGAATATCGCTTAGCCCTAAATCTAAATTTTGAAGTCCCTTAAAAATCAGCATTGATGAGATTACAAACGCCCCAATCCCTGCCACGGCTGGAATTCCAAATTCTAGCGCTCTATGCGATTTTAAACCCTCTTTTTTCCTATCCAAATTTACGATTTTTTTATAATAATCGCTATCTAGCTCGCTCGGATCGAAATCAGGGTCTTTCATAGCGTAGATATCGTGATTGACAGCCTCTGCGTAGGCGATTTTTTGGATATCATCGAGCGTTTCAAATGTTTTTTTGTGTAGTTTGCGAAGTGCCTTTTTTTCGCGTTTTATGCGGTCAATGCGAATTTGCGCGTATTTGTTATAATCCAAAATATAGTGCTTAATCAGCCAAAACACACCATACGAAATCAGCCCCCCAAGAAGTGGCGAGAGCACCCATGAGCTGGCGATTTTACCGATTTTGCCCCATTGGACTAAGCCTAGGGCTGAGATTTCAGGATTATTCATCAAAAATCCAAGCGTTATGCCAGAGCCGACAATTCCGCCTACAATCGCATGTGTGGTCGAAACAGGAAGTCCGTGCTTGCTAGCGAAAAGTAGCCACGCCCCAGCCGCAAAAAGCGCACTCATCATAATATAAATAAAATCGCTCGGGTGTATGTGAGAGCCACCAAAATCAATAATCCCGCTTCTAATCGACGCCGTAACCTCGCCGCCAGCGATGATTGCGCCACTTGCTTCAAACACAGCCGCGATACAAAGAGCCTGCGTGATAGTCAGTGTCCCGCTTCCCACGCTTGTGCCAAAGCTATTTGCCACATCGTTTCCGCCGATGTTAAACGCCATGAAAACGCCCAAAAATACGGAGATTACGAAGATTAGTTTATTAGCATTTCCTATAAATCCAAAACCCCAAATAAAAAAATAAATCATCGCACCAAGAGTTATACCGATTAAAAGGAGGTTGATTTTTTGTGTTTTCAAAATTTATCCCCAAAAATTTAAAAATAACCTCTCAATTCTACCCTTTATCCATTTAAAAAAAACTAAAAAACGGGGGCAAAATTTATATTGACATTTTTTATCTTTTTTCTTAAATTTTTATGAAAAAGCTTATTTAAAACGCAAAGTAAGATTTTATAAATCATAAAATGATAAAATTAAGCCAAATTTTCAAATTTAAGGTAAAAAATGTCAAGACTTCCAAACGATTCATCATATTTAGGCATTTTTATTATGTTTATTTTGGCGTTTTGCGTGTTTTCACTCACCGTAAAATTAAGCTCGATTATCAGTAAAAAACTCGCCAATCGCAATGATGAGAGATTGAAAAATGATTTTTACGAAGCAGGCCCAGAGGCCGTAAAACAGCCAAATTCGATAAATTCACACTTCTACATAGTTGCGGTTTTGTTTATACTTTTTGATGTTGAGATTATCTTTATGTTTCCGTGGGCTGTGAATTTCAAACTCTTAGGCGCGTTTGGATTTGCCGAGATGATTTTATTCATCGCATTGCTTGGCGTAGGATTTGTTTATGCGTGGAAAAAAGGAGCGCTTTCATGGCAGAGCACAAAATAGACTACACCAAAGAAAATGGCCTTCCTATCGTGCTTACCACTGCCGATAAGCTGATAAATTGGGGCAGGTCAAATTCGCTGTGGGCTATGACCTATGGGCTAGCGTGTTGCGCGATAGAGATGATGGCCGCGGGCGCTGGCAGGTATGATTTCGACAGGTTTGGGACGATTTTTCGCGCCTCAGCCAAACAAGCCGATGTGATGATAATCGCAGGCACGCTTACGAAAAAACACGCCGAATTCACCCGCAGACTATATGATGCGATGCCTGAACCAAAATGGGTGATTTCAATGGGTTCTTGCGCCAATACAGGCGGTATGTTTAACACATACGCCACGGTTCAGGGCTGCGATAGAGTGGTGCCTGTGGATATCTATCTGCCGGGCTGTGCGCCTAGACCAGAGACATTGCAGTTTGCGCTGATGATTTTGCAGAAAAAAATCCGCCGCGAAAGAGCATGTAGAACGCAAAAACCAAAAAGGCTGATTTGATGAGAAAATACACACCAAAGGGCGATAAAAACGCGAAAAACTACTACAACGATAGATTTTTTATCCCCAAAAAAAGTGAAAAATTTGACCCGAAAAATTCCAAATTTAGCGATGATTTTGAAAATTTATCAAATTTAGCCAAATTTGAAATTTTAAACGCTTATGTCGAATTTGACACCCTTGTAATTTACACACAAAAAGATGAAATTTTGTCTGCGCTTAAAGCGTGCAAAGAGCTAGGATATGAAATTTTATGCGAGCTAAGCGGGGTTGATTTCATAGCTAAAAGTGGCGGAATCGAGGTTTTTTATCAGCTACTTGACATACACAGAGCGCGCCGTATGAGAGCAAAATGCTTCGTAAAAATCGGCGAGTATCTGCCAAGCGCGACAGGTATTTTTAAAAGCGCGAACTGGGCGGAGCGTGAATTATACGATATGATGGGGGTATGGATTGCGGGACACCCAAATTTAGGACGAATTTTAATGCCAAATGACTGGTTTGGCCACCCACTTTTAAAATCATATCCGCTCCAAGGCGACGAATTTGCCAAATGGTATGAGGTGGATAAAATTTTCGGGCGCGAAAAGCGAGAATTAATCGGCGAGGAAAACCGCGATTCGGCTATGGTTGATGACAAAGATACCTTTAATTTCTCACGCATAAACCACGAAACCCCTTATGGCGAGGCTAGACCGAGCAAAGCTAGCGCGCAAGAATACCAAGAACCTAGCGGAGTGCGCTTCATCAAAAAGGCCAAACGAGGCGCACACAAAATCATAACAGAGAGAAAATAATGCAAAAACCGACCAAACTTAGACCATTTTTTGAAAATACCGAATTTACGCGCGTTGGGAGCAATATGATACTAAATTTCGGCCCCCAACACCCTAGCGCGCATGGTCAGCTAAAATTAGTCTTGGAACTCGACGGCGAGCTAATCGTGCGCGCACGCCCAGAGGTTGGCTTCATGCACCGAGGCGTGGAAAAAATGGCAGAAAATATGATTTATAGCGAATTTGTGCCAGTAACTGATCGCATGGATTATATCGCAGCAAGCGCGAATAACTACGGATTTTGCGCTGCTGTGGAGAAGTTGTGCGGTATCGAGGTGCCACGCAGAGCCCAGATTATTCGCACGATTTTATTAGAGCTAAATCGCATTAGCTCTCACCTGCTTTTTTTGGGCACGCACGCCCTAGATATCGGGGCTATGAGCGTGTTTTTATACTGCTTTCGCTCGCGCGAGCATGTATTGGATCTCATAGAAAAATACTGCGGCGCAAGGCTAACGCACAACAGCATAAAAATCGGTGGCGTTTTTGTGGATTTGCCTGAGCTTTGGTGCGAGGAAATGCTTAGCTTTTGCGATGATTTCCCAAATGATATTAAAGAATTTGAAGATTTGCTAGATAATAATAGAATTTGGCTTTTGCGCACACAAAATGTCGGTGTAATCTCCAAAGAAGACGCCCTAAATTTGGGCTGTTCTGGCGTCATGCTAAGGGCTAGCGGGCATAAATGGGATATCAGAAAAGAGGAGCCTTATCTCATCTACGACGAGCTAGACTTCGATGTGCCTTACGCGAACGCTGGGGATTGCTACGCTAGGTATAAATGCTATATCGCCGAAATGAAGGAAAGCCTTAAAATTTTGCGCCAGTGTGCGGGGCTGTATAAAAGCTCGCCAGCTGGAATTTTAGCCGATAATCCGGAATTCATAAGCCCTAGCAAAGAGCAGATTATGACGCAAAACTACTCGCTAATGCAACATTTTGTCCTAATTACACAAGGGCTAAAACCCCCTGCTGGCGAGATTTATCACGCTACCGAGACCCCAAAGGGCGAGCTTGGATACTACATTTACTCCACAGGGGATTCGCGCCCGTATCGGCTCAAAGTGCGCACACCTAGCTTTTGGCACTGCGCGCTGTATGAGGAGATACTGCCAGGCCACTACCTAGCCGACGCAGCCGCGATAATCGGTAGTTCAAATATACTTCTTGGCGAGGTGGATCGATGAGGCGATACGATTTGCGCCATTTACGGGGAAATTTCCTAAACCGCATGGGGGAAATTTTGAAAAACTCTGCCCCAAACGAGACTATGATTTTTATCTTTGAAATGGGCGAATTCGACCAAATCAAAGCCAGTGCAAACCTCGTGGAAGGGCTAAATTCGACACTTTTAAACTCACTTAGATACAACCAAGCTGACTGGATGATAGTCGCTAGAAAAGGAAAAAAATGAAAATACTAAATTGCGCTTCGTTGCTAAGATTGCAAGCACCAAATTTATGGGAAAAATTTAAAAATGATGAAATTTTAACCCTTTCTGCCCTGCAAGATGAGGGCTATGAAAATTTAATCAAATGTGAAATCGGCGCACAGGGCTATGTTTTGGCGCTTTTGTGTATGAGTTTGCCAAATTTGGACGCCACGCAAAAGGCGTTTTTTGAGGATTTAGACGATGCGTTTATGAGCGCAGAGAGCAATGTCGGAGACGAGGAAATCGAGGTTTTGAGCGAATTTTTGAGTGGTTGCGAAATACTCATTATAGATGACGCTCTTATCGATACTCACAGCGACAAGGCAAATATCCAAACATTTTTATCGCTTTTGCAAGATGAGTATAAATTTAAAATTTTGCGCCTAAATGGCGAGGAATTTTGCCCGCAAAAGCAAAATTTAAGCGAGCTAAAAGAGCTTGAAAGCTTCGACGGCGCCGTGGTTTTCAAACACAGCCTCGATGATAAATTCATCGGTGGGGCGTATTTTAGCATGGTCGCAAAGATCAAAGACGGCGATATGTGCGAAATAAGCACGCCAAATTTTAGCGTAAAACGCAAATTTGAGTTAGACGCAAATTTAAAAGGCACGGTCGCAAGACTTGGTTTTGGGGGAGAAAATTTCAGTGGCTATGACTTCGAAATAGCCAAAATAAGCAGGATTTAATGGCAAAAATTACAATTGACGGGCAAATTTGCGAATTTAGCGAAGGGCAGAGCATTTTAGAAATCGCGCGCGAAAACGGGATTTATATCCCGACTCTATGCTACCTGCATGGCGCGTCGCCCACGCTAGCGTGCAGGCTGTGTATGGTCGAGGCCGATGAAAAGGTAGTATATAGCTGTAACGCCAAGGCAAAAGAGGGCATGAGCGTGATCACAAACTCGCCAAATTTAAGCAAAGAGCGCAACGCCATAATGCAGGTTTATTGTATAAATCACCCATTGGAGTGTGGTGTATGCGATAAAAGTGGCGAGTGCGAATTGCAAAACCTAACCCAGCAAATGCGCGTTAGCGCTCAATCCTTCGCCGTGGTTGATAGCGCGAAAAAGGTAGAGGATTGGGGGTTTTTAAGCTACGATCCTAGCCTTTGCATTGTGTGCGAACGCTGTATAAAAACAGCCAAAGATCGCCTAGGATTTGACGCCTTTAAACTAGTAGCGCGCCAGAGCGAACCACTAAGTCCAAATTTAAAAGATAGCATGCCAAAAGACGCCTACGCCGTGCTAAATAAAATGCAAAAAAGCCTAATCGCGCGCGTTAGCGATGATGATGATTGCGTAAATTACGGCGAGTGCGCGGCCGCGTGCCCTACTGGCGCGCTAAGCGTGAGTGCGTTTAAATACAGCTCAAATGCTTGGGAGCTTCGCAAAATACCAGCCTCCAACCCGCACACGAGCGATTGCGAACTGCTTTTTTACGAGGTAAAACGCACTGCAATTTCCGAGCCAAAAGAGAAAATTTACCGCGTAAGTAGCGATATAAATTTTGCCCCTCTTCACGCCGGGGCGCGCTTTGGCTGGGATTTTTCAAACGAAAACGCGGTTAAAAATGAAGCCAAATTTAATGAAATTGTAGAAAAAATAAAAACCAGCGTTATCAAAAATATCAAATTTAACAGCTTCATCACAAACGAGGAAGCGCGAATTTTAGAGCTTTTGCGCGAAAAATTCGACCTAAATTTGATAAATTACGAGGCCAAAAGATATCAAGATTTTTTGCGAAATTTTAGCGAATATAGCGGTATGAGATTATACAGCGGGAGCGAACAAGCCGTGCGAAATAGCGATTTTATCGTGTGTGCGGGCAGTTTTTTGCGCTCGGACGCGCCAAATTTGGCTTACGCGCTAAATAACGCCCTAAAAGTGCGAAAATCGCGCGCTCTGTATTTTCACGCCGTGCGTGATAGCGGACTAGACGCATTTGGCAAAAATCTCATTTCATGCCAGCACAAGGCGGGTTTGGAAGCGCAAATTCTGCTATGGATTTTGCAAAATTTTGGCACGCAAATGCCAGAGTGGCTGGATAAAAAACTGGGCGCAAATTTTGAAATTTCAGGCGAAAATAAAGTTTCAAATTTCGCAAAAAACCTAAATTTAGACGAAAACGTCCTCCGCGAAATTTGCCAAAACGCCCAAAATCCCGCCCTAATCATCGGCGAGGATTTTATCAAACACCCACGCGCTGACACCCTTGCGAAACTGCTTGGGCTTATTGAGCGATATACGAATTTTAGCGTCTTAATCATACCGCCTCGCACAAATAGCCTTGGCGTGGCGCTAATCTGCAATCTTGGCGAGAAGGGAGTTGGCGAGATTTTAGGATACAACGAGGACGGCGATTTTAAATTTGGCGTGATTGACGCGGATTTACACGCGCCTAGCCTAGTGCAACAAGAGGGCACCTTCACTAACTACGACAAGCGCGTAGTGCCGACAAATGCGGCATTGGCATACGGCGGATACGAGCTAAACGATATCGCAAACGCCCTTGGCGTTAATGCCACTTTTGCGATTTCATACACGCCAAATTTGGGCGAGTATTTCGAAAAAATCAAATTTGATGATTTAGAGAATTTTTACGACAACTGCGGGGAAAATCACCGCGGATACGCTCTGCAAAACCGCCAAATTTCGCCAAATTCTGATAAATTTGACATCTTTGTTTCAGATGAGATTTGCGCTAAAAACGGCGAAATTTTAATCTATGAAGCAAACCCGCTTCACCAATTTAACGCATTTACCGGCATTAGCGCAGCTCTTGGCGAAAGTGGCGCGATATTTATGCACCCGCAAATCGCGCAAGAGCTAAATTTAGCTCTAAACGATATGGTAAAAATCGAGTGCGAGGGCGAAAAAATCGTAATTAAAGTCAAATTTGATGATAAATTTCACGGGGTTTATCTAGGATATTTCGACGCAAAAATTCCTACGCAAAATATTTTTGTAAATTCGCGCTACAAAGCCGTAAAAATCGAAAAAATCGGAGGCAATAATGAGTGAGTTTGCCCTAAATTTCGCATTTACCTTCATTAAATGTCTAATCATCATCGCTCTAATCGCCACAATGGCGGGCTTTGCGACATATATCGAGCGCAAGGTCATCGCCTATATGCAGCGCCGCTTAGGTCCTGCTATCGTGGGGCCTGCTGGCGTGCTTCAAGTCGTAGCCGATATGATTAAACTAATCACCAAAGAAGATACGATTCCAACGCATGCGAATAAGTTTCTTTATAAAATTTCGCCGATTATCTCAGCTGCCGCTGCGCTTGTGGCTATTAGCGTGGTGCCGCTTTTGCCTGAATTTAGCCTTTTTGGCCATACTATTCGCCCGATTATCGCTGATATAAATGTCGCGCTTTTGTTTTTGCTTGGAGCTAGTGCTGCTGGCGTTTATGGGCTAGTTATCGGAGGTTTGGCAAGCTATAATAAATACGGCTTAATCGGCTCATTTCGCGCCTTTTTGCAACTAATTAGCTTTGAGGTTATTAACGCTTTAAGCCTAATTCCGATTATTATGATTGTGGGCTCACTCTCACTGATTGATATCGTAAATACCCAAAGTGGCGGGATTGAGAAGTGGTTTGTGTGGAAAGAGCCGGTATGTTTCGCGCTATTTTTAATCGCTTCGTTTGTGGAGTGTAACCGCACGCCACTTTGCCTTACCGAGAACGAAACCGAGCTTTTAGCAGGGGCTAGCACGGCGTATTCTGGGTTAAGGGGCGGTATGTTTTTCATCGGCGAATACGCCAATATGATAACCTACTCTATCGTAATCTCGCTCATATTTTTTGGCGGATACAATAGCTTTTGGTTTATTCCTGGCTGGGTGATGATAGCCCTTAAAGCGGGCTTTTTCTTCTTTTTGTTTTTATGGAGCAGAGCGGCATTTCCGCACCTGCGCCCAGACCAGCTAATGGCGCTTTGTTGGAAGGTTTGCATGCCACTAGCGCTACTTAGTATTTTGATCACTGGCATTGTGATTTTATAGGAAAGATTATGGGAATTTACAAAGAAATCGACAAACGAAAACCGCTTTTAAATAACAAAGACAAATTTAGAGAATTTTTAATTCGCACATTTAGGGGCGAGCTTTTTGTGGGGCTTTGGGTCGTGCTTCGCCAAATGCTTGCCCGTGGCAATACCCACACTCTAATCTATCCGCAAGAAAAATTTGATTTGGGATTAAGGTATCGTGGCGTGCATAGGCTAATGAGATTGCTAGAAAGCGGAAATGAGCGCTGCATAGGCTGTGGGCTATGCGAAAAAATCTGCGTCTCAAACTGCATTGCCATGCAAACTAGCCTTGGAAGCGACGGGCGCAAAAAGGTCGAAAACTACTCCATAAATTTAGGCAGGTGCGTGTATTGTGGGCTGTGCGCCGATGTCTGCCCAGAAATCGCAATCGTGCATGGTAGCGAATACGAGCTAGCAAGCGAACAGCGGGCGTATTATGGATTTAAAGAGGATTTTTTAAGCAGGGGCGAGGATTTGTGCTTGGTAGATGCAAATAAAGAATTTGAGGGCTATGGAAGCTTGGACGCGAACGCAGGAGCGCGCGTGAAGCGCACGCCTACTGCGTATTTTAGCGATGAAAAGGAGAGCTTATGATAGAGGCTTTTGCGTTTTATTTTTTCGCAATCCTTACCTTGGGGCTTTTTAGCGTGAGTGTGTTTTCGCGAAATTTGCTTTATGCTATGAGCGCACTGGCTGGCGGCATGATATTTTTGAGCGGATTTTTCTTTTTGCTCGGGGCTGAATTTCTAGGCGTAGTGCAAATCATAGTCTATACGGGCGCAGTAATGGTGCTGTATGGGTTTTCGCTTATGTTTTTTGACGCTAGCAAAAATGTTAAAGAGAGCGCAAAACATGCCAAAATCTTCTACACCTTAGCCATTTTTATCTCGCTTTTGCTAGTGCTAATCATCTCAGGTGCGCTCATCGCAAATGACGCGCCAAGCCTAAAAATCCCAAATAGCGACAATATCCAAGCTATCGGAACTCTGCTTTTTACGAAATATTTGCTGATTTTCGAGGTGGTCGCCATAATGCTACTTGTGGCGATGATTTGCGCTATCGTGCTAACTCACAAACAAATGGATATTTGCCAAAGCTACGAAGAAAGCGCGATAAAGGAGGAGGCATGAGCCTAAATCACTATTTAATCGTGGCAAGTCTTATGTTTGTTTTGGGGCTTGTGGGGGTTATGAAAAGACAAAATTTAATAATGCTATTTTTCTCAACCGAAATTTTGCTAAATTCTGCAAATTTAGCCCTTGTGGCAATCGCTAAATTTCACCAAAATTTAAATGGCGAAATTTTCGCCCTTTTTATCATAGCAATCGCTGCTAGCGAGATTGCCGTGGGACTAGCGCTTTTGATTTTGTGGTATAAAAAAACAGGCAGTATCGAAATAGATAGTTTTGTAAATTTTAAAATTCCACGCGGAGAAAAAAATGCTTGATACTATGTTTTTTTGGCTATTAATCGCACTTTTTGCCCCGCTAGTTTCGGCGATTTTCGCTGGGATTTTTATCAAATTTAGGGATAAATTATTCGTGGGTGTCATCTGCTCGTGCCTAATAGTGCTTGGCACAATCGCTTCGCTGTGGCTAGTGGAATTTGTCCTGCAAAACGGCGGTATGGACATTGCGCTAGCAAATTTCATAAGTGTGGGCGAACTAAATATAAAATACGGCGTGATGATCGACTCTCTTAGCACGATTATGGCGATTACCGTGGGGATCGTAAGCTCCGTGGTGCATATTTATTCGATTTATTATATGCAAAAAGATCCGGGCTTCGCCAAATTTTTCGCTTACCTTGGGCTTTTTGTCTTTTCAATGCTAGTTTTAGTGCTAAGCGATAATTTTATCGGGCTTTTTATCGGCTGGGAGGGCGTGGGGCTTTGCTCGTGGCTACTAATCGGCTTTTGGCACGATAGGGATAATAACGCCTGGTGCGCGAACGAAGCCTTTATCATGAACCGCATAGCCGACCTTGCCATGCTACTTGGAATTTTTGCGATTTATCTAAATTTCGGCTCGTTTGCCTATGATGATGTCCTAGCAAACGCTAGCAGTGCCGACAGGGGCGCACTTGCGCTCATTGCTGCATTGCTTTTCATCGGTGCTATGGGCAAAAGCGCACAGTTTCCATTTCATACATGGCTAGCTGACGCTATGGCGGGACCTACGCCAGTTTCTGCGCTAATCCACGCTGCGACTATGGTTACGGCTGGCGTTTATTTGGTGATTAGGGCAAATTCTATCTTTGCGCTCGCCCCTGATGTGGCGCAAGCTATCACCTATCTTGGGGCGTTTGTAGCGATTTTTGCCGCGTCAATGGCGTGCGTGCATAATGATCTTAAAAAAATCATAGCCTACTCTACGCTATCCCAACTTGGCTATATGTTCGTAGCAGCAGGGCTTGGGGCGTATGCTATCGCGCTTTTTCACCTTGTAACTCACGCGTTTTTTAAATCGCTTCTTTTCCTTGGGGCTGGAAATGTAATGCACGCTATGGCAGGCAAACTAAATATCCAAAAAATGGGCGCGCTGGCTAAATTTATGAAGCCTAGCCTTGCGCTTATGAGTATCGGTTCGCTAGCACTTTGCGGGTTTTATCCATTTTCTGGATTTTTCTCAAAGGATAAAATTTTAGAAACTGCCTTTGCTAGTGGGGCGCACTTTATCTGGGCGGTTTTGTTTTTTGGCGCGCTTTTGACTACATTTTATAGTTTTAGGCTTTTAATGCTTGTCTTTTTTGGCGAGAAAAAATACGACCACGACCCGCACGAGGCGAAGTCTTATGCTCTGCTTGCAATGAGCGTTTTGGCGGTTTTGGCGATGATTTGCGGCTTTTTCGCGGCTGAGTTTTACGGCTTTGTGGGCTATGTTTTGCCAAGCTTTCATAATGAAATTTCACGCAACACCGAAATTTTGCTAATCGCTTTAACGCTAGGTGCTATTAGCGTTGTGGCAATCGCTACAATTTTTGCATATAAAAACGCAAAATTTAGCCCAAATTTGAAAAATTCTAAAATTTACAAAATTTTAAGCGCGCAGTATTTTATACCGCAATTTTACGACATTTTCATAGTGGGAAGCTATAAAATCATAAGCCAAATTTGCGCCAAAATAGATAGCGCGATCATTGATAGCATTGTAGATCTAATCGCCAAAGCGCTACTAAAAATGGGCTTTGCGCTCCAAGGCGCAAACGACGGGACAAATTTGGGCACAAATTTGAGATTGATGATTTTTGGCTTTTTTGCGCTTTTGGTTTTAGTATTTTTGATTTAAGGTAGATTATGGAGCATTTTTTAAGTTTAATTATATTTTTCCCAGCCGTCGCTGGGGCGCTTGGGGTTTTTATCGATGAGCGGAGCATAAAAACTTATGCCGTGATGATGAGCCTGATAGAATTTGCGCTTTCGCTCTTTTTGCTGGCTTTTTACGAGGGCGGGACCTCGTTTAGCACCTCGGCTAGCATAATTAGCGCGTATGGGATAAGCTATTTTATCGGCGTAGATGGGATTAGCCTATTTTTGGTGATTTTAAGCACGCTAATGACATTTTTGGCCCTAATTAGCCTAAGCATAAGGGAGAGGGTTAAAAATTTAATCATCTCGGTTTTGTTTTTAGAAATGACGATGATTGGGGTATTTGTCGCGCTTGATGCGATATTGTTTTATATATTTTGGGAACTCTCTCTTATCCCAATGCTCTATATCATCGGCGCGTGGGGAAGCGGACGCAGGATTTATGCTGGGGTGAAATTTTTTATCTACACATTTTTTGGCTCTATGTTTTTGCTCGTGGGGCTAATCGCAATGGCGTATTTATACTACAAATCCACGGGCGAACTAAGCTTTAATCTCATCGCGTGGCAGGGGCTAAATTTGCCAATAAATGCGCAAAATTTGCTATTTTTGGCTTTTGGAATTGCTTTTGCGATAAAAACACCGATGTTTCCATTTCACACTTGGCTACCTTACGCGCACGGACAGGCCCCTACAATCGGCTCTGTTTTGCTAGCAGCTGTTTTGCTAAAAATGGGAACTTACGGCTTCGTGCGATTTTCGTTGCCACTTTTCCCTGATGCGTGCGTGCATTTTGCCCCTTTAATGTGCGTTTTGGCGGTAATTATGGTGATTTATACCAGCTTCATCGCATTTGCGCAAAAAGACATAAAACAAGTCGTCGCTTACAGCTCTATCGCTCACATGGGCGTGATAATACTAGGCATTTTCTCGCTTGGAAGCGAGGGCGTTAGCGGGGCGATATTTTTAATGATTAGCCACGGAATCACCTCTGGCGGGCTTTTTATGCTTGTGGGATTTATCTATGATAGACGCCACACGAAGCTACTAAGCGAGTTTGGCGGACTTGCCAAAATTATGCCAGTTTATGCCTTTTGCTTTGGCGTGGTTTTATTTAGTGGGATTGGACTTCCGCTTACGATTGGATTTGTGGGCGAGTTTTTAAGCCTGCTTGGCATTTATAAAATCGGCTTTTTGTATGCGCTTTTTGGCGGATTTGGTATAATTATGGGGGCGATTTATAGCTTAAATTTATACAAAAAAACATTTTTTGGCAAAATTTGCGTCGAACAAAACAGAAGCTTAAAAGATTTGAAATTTAGCGAAATTTCAAGCATTGTTCCGATTTGTGTTTTGTGCATTTTTCTAGGTGTCGCGCCAAATTTTATGCTTAGTCGCATTTCGCCAAGTGTGAGCGAAAATATCGCTCTCATGGCGCACAACGCCCAAAATTTAGCCACCAAAAACTACATAGAAAAAGCAAATTTCAAGGCGGTGATAAATGCAAAATAGTCTTTTAAATTTAGCCGTAATCGTGCCAATGGCGATTTTGTGCGTATTTGCGCTACTGATTTTAGCACTTTGCCTTTTTGGGCGCAAATTACCCCAAAACTTCTACGCCATAATCACACTTTTAGCCCTTATTTTGGACTTTGGCTTCGTTTTTGGATACAGCGGCGGCGCAAGAGGCTTTTTCGATATTATGCTAGTTGATAATCTAGCAATTCTTGCAACTCTTATAATTTTAGGTTGTAGCGTGTTTTATATCTGGCTAAGCCTTGGGGCTAAAAGCGCGCACGAATACAGCGTGGCGGAGTTTTTCGCCATTTTTCTTTTTATGATTTTAGGGTATGAATTTATGGTATCAAGCGAAAATTTAATGATGATTTTCGTTGGATTAGAGACCTCATCGCTAGCACTTTATACACTCATTGCCATGCACAACCGCGCGCGCTCTGCTGAGGCTGCGCTCAAATACTTCGTAATGGGCGCGCTAGGTTCTGCGTTTTACGCATTTGGTGCGGCGCTATTTTTCCTAATCACAGGCTCATTTGAAATTTCGCAAATCGCTATGATTGCGCAAAATTCAGGCCTTAGCACGAGCGCGGCTCTGTTTGGCGCAAGTGCATTTATGATAGCTTCTATCGGCTTTAAGCTATCATTTATCCCATTTCACGCATGGATTATGGACGCTTACGAGGGCGCTAGCTCAGCCCTTAGTGGCTTTATGTCTGTCGCGCCTAAAATCGCAGCCTTCATTGTGGCCATTAGGCTTTTTGAAGCACTGCAAAACATAGGCGTAGCGTGGCTTAACTCGGTTTTATACGCAATCGCCGTGCTTACAATGAGCGCGGCAAATATCATGGCACTAGTCCAGCACGATGTCAAACGCATGCTTTCTTACAGCGCGATTAGCCACGCCGGATTTGGGCTTTGCGCCATAGTTATCGGCACGACGGAAGCAAATTTAAGCCTTTTTGTTTATTGGGTTTTATACGCAATGGCGAATTTAGGCGCATTTGCCGTGCTTTGGAGCGCGAGAGAAAAAAGGGATTTGCACGGCGTCGGTAGCGAAATTTGGAGCCGTTTCGAATACCCGTATGAGAAATTTAATGGCCTTATCCACACATTTCCACTGCGCGCGATTGCTCTGGCTATTTTTATGCTGAGCCTCGCTGGAATTCCGCCGTTTGGGCTGTTTTGGGGCAAATTATATTTGCTAGGCTCTGCTATTAGGGGCGAATTTTACGGCTTGGCTGTGATAATGGCGGTAAATAGCGCGGTTGCGCTGTATTATTATCTGCGTTTAATCGTGTGTATGTTTTTGTGCGAGGCGGACTTTCGCTCGGCTAAATTTCGCGCCGCACTGCGCCAAAGTAGCGCGCCGATAAATTTCGCCGTGGCTTTGTGTGCGGTTTTGTGCGCTATAATGCCGTTTCTTGTGGATTTTATAAGTAGTAGTATGGGTAAGGTTGTGCTTTAAGATTAAAATTTTGGCTCAAATTTGAGCCAAAATTTAATTAATTTACGGGCAAATTTTACTCTGCCACCCTAGTTTCGTTTGGATCCATTTCGATGATTTCCCATGGTAAGCCTTGGCGATTTAGCTCGTCCATAAATGGCTTAGCATCAAATTCTTCCATATTAAATACGCCTTTTCCACTCCACTTGCCAGTTGCTATCATCATCGAGCCTATCATCGCAGGCACACCTGTGGTGTAGCTAACAGCCTGTGCGCCGGTTTCAGCGTAGCACTCTTCGTGGTCGCAGACATTGTAAATATAAACTTTGCGTGGTTTGCCGTCTTTAAAACCTTTTATCACGCAGCCGATATTTGTTTTGCCTTTGGTGCGTGGTCCTAAACTTGCTGGGTCAGGAAGTAAAGTCTTTAAAAACTGAATTGGCACGATTTTCATGCCGTTATGCTCGACTTCGTCAATGCGAAGCATGCCGACATTTTCTAGGCAACGCATGTGCGTTAGATAGCTTTGTCCAAAGGTCATAAAAAAGCGAATTCGCTTCAAGCCTTTGATATTTTTAACCAAACTTTCCATTTCTTCGTGATAAAGCAAATAGCTATCTTTCACGCCGACACGCGGGTAGTCCCATTTCATCATTATTTCAAGCGGTTTTGTGGTGATCCACGAGCCATTTTCCCAGTAGCGACCGTTAGCTGAGACTTCACGCAAATTAATTTCTGGGTTAAAATTTGTCGCAAACGCGTATCCGTGGTCGCCTGCGTTGCAGTCAAGTATATCAATCTCGTTTATTTCATCGAATAAATAATGCTCGGCGTAGGCGCAAAATACATTTGTAACGCCCGGATCAAATCCGCTTCCTAGAAGTGCGGGAATTCCTGCATTTTTAAAATCATCATTTTTCGCCCATTGAAGTTTGTATTCAAAATGCGCGGTGTCCGGGTGCTCGTAGTTTGCGGTATCGATGTATGGGATACCAGCTTTCAAACAAGCGTCCATTAGTGTGAGATCCTGATACGGCAAAGCCACATTTAAAAGCAAATCTGCTCCGATTTCTTTGGCGAATTTTGCCACGGCTTCCGTATCATCAGCATCGATTTTAGCCGTTGCGATTTCTACGCCAAGGCGATCTTTTATAAATTTAGCGATTTCATCGCATTTGCTTTTGGTTCTACTTGCTAGTGTGATTTTAGTAAAAACCTGCGAATTCATCGCACATTTCACGGTTGCCACACGGCTTACTCCACCTGCTCCGATAATCAAAATATGGCTCATTTTTCTTCCTTTAAACAAAATTTGCAAATTTTATCAAAAACGCACTTAAAAGCTAAATTTTAAACAAAAATTCCGCTATCAAATACGCCATATAGACCATTATCACGCCCACCACGCTATCTATGATCCGCCATGCTTTTTCGTTCGCAAACAGCCCGGCAAGCGCCCTAGCGGCGTATCCTAGGCTAAAAAACCACGCGAAGGATACCAAAACCGCCCCGCAAAAAAACCAAATTTTTAGCTCGCTTGGCACGGGAGCTGATGTCGAGCCGATAACGACGATAGTATCTAAATAAACATGCGGATTTAGCACGGTTACGGCTAAGGTTTTTAAAACCACCGGAAGCAGTGAGGCGTTTTTAGCGTTTTTGATTTTGGCAAAGTGCGAGCCCTTGTATGCGCTACGAAATGAGGCTATGGCGTAGCTTAGCAAAAACAAAATTCCACTCACACCCAAAATCAGTGTCAAAAGCTCGTTTTTAGCGAAACTCTCGCCCACGACAAAGACGCCAAAGCCCGTAAAAACGATATCAAGCAGGGTGCAAAGCGCGCAAACGACGAAAATATAGCTTTTGGCTAAGCCTTGCGAGATGACAAAGATATTTTGTGCGCCAATCGCCACAATCATCGATAGCATGAGTCCAGCCCCGCGCAAAAATGCGCTGGTGATGGCTGGGTCTATCATTTGCGTTTGCCGTGTTTTTTAGAATTTGCGCTAGGCTCTTCGGGTTCGTTTTCAAAGCCCATTTTAGCGCGCAAAATTTTATTTATTTCATAGATTGAGGTTTCGTAGATATCTGGCATCGTAGCCTCTTTATCAGTATAAAAATGCAAGAAATTATAAGTATCGTCCAAATCCAGAGCGCGCTTGAATTCGAAATTTAAAAGTTTAACCTGCTTTTTGCCAGCGGTGAAAGTTTTGACATTGATATTTTTAATATCGGCGAATTTAAACTCACACTCACGCTCGTTTATGACGATTTTTAGGGCGTCATCGGTGATTTCGATATGTTTTTTGCTAAACATTTTTTTCAGACAAAACAGCGCACTCACAGCACAAGTCGCCGACATAAAAAGCGCAATCCCACCATATCCGATATGATACAAATATCCGCCACAAACTGCCAAAATAAGGGCAGCGACTAAGGTTGCTCTAACTGGTTTTTTATTTTCGTTTATTATCATTTTTACCTACTTAAAATTTGTTTTATATGTTCGTAAATTTTATAGTTAAATGCGTCGATTGCACGCGATTTTGACAAATTTGAGCTACTATTTTGATAGGTCAAATTCGTAGTATAATCCTGCCAAGCTTTGCCCTCTTTCACACTGATTAGCAAGCCAACCTGCGCATCATAGAGCCTCTCTGGGATATCATCATACCATGGATCATAAAACATCGGAAATCCCATACCTACGCCCCAGTGGCTGTGTCTATGACCTCTGCCACCACCAAAACCAAAGCCAAAACTAAACCTAGGTCTTGCATAATAATCCCCACCAACGCTTAGCAAGCGAAAATAATTAATATTTCCTCCAACCTTAATCGTGGCGTCTTTTTCGTTTTTTACTACCACAAATCCGTCTTTTACCAGATACTCGCTCACAGCCGAGGTTAGATTTAAATCACTCGTGCTGGTATTTGTAAAACTCACGCTGATGAATTTTTTCTCTGGCATTTTGGTGATAAAAATCGGCTCGCTCGTGCGCACAATCCCGCTATTTACCGGCGCTTTTGCGCAACCTGTAAAAAACGCAAAAATACAAATCGTAAAAACGCTTAAAATTTTAATTTTCATCAAATTTCTCCGAAAAAATTTCAGAGATTGTAGCAAATTTAGGATTAAGAATTTATAGAATTAAGAAATTTTGGGAGATTTCTCTCCCAAAATTTTATAAATTTGTGCCCCGAGTAAGCACGCGTTTGCGATAAACTTCCGAAACTTTCGTGCTATCGCCGACTAAAAGCGCATTTGTGCAACAAATCGCTGCGCACATTGGCACCTTGCCCTCGGCTATGCGGTTTTGGCCGTATTTGTGAAGCTCGGCACTAGAAAATGTCTCTTCTGGACCACCTGCGCACATTGTGCATTTATCCATTGCGCCTTTTATGCCAAAAGCTCCGTCTCGTGGGAACTGCGGCGCACCAAACGGACACGCATACAAGCAATATCCACAACCGATACATTTATCTTTGTCATGCAAGACAATTCCGTCAGCCCTGATATAAAAGCACTGCACCGGACAAACCTGCGCACAAGGCGCATCTGTGCAGTGCTGACATGCGATCGAGCTAGCCACTTCCTTGCCAGGAACGCCCTCATTTAGGATTAAAACCTTGCGTCTATTAATGCCCACAGGGACTTCGTGCGCATTAGAGCAGGCCACTTGGCAGCCGTAGCATGCGATACATCTTTGGACATCTACATAAAATTTCATTCTTCCCATTATCTACTCCTTACGCTTTTTCCAAACGGCAAAGTCCGGCGTTAAATTCCGAAATTTGCGTATTTATATCAAAGCCGTAATTCGTGATAGTGTTCGAACTCTCGCCGATGACATAAGGTTTTGCGCCCTCTGGATAGCGCGAGCTTAGATCCACGCCCTGCATAATTCCAGCGAAGTTATACGGAAGCACTATGCGATCTGGCGTAACAGAGTGCGAATATATACATTTGACCTTGATTTTCGTGCCTTGTGGCGAGTGTATCCACATCATCGCCCCGTCAGCTATACCATAATCTGCTGCTAGTTTTGGATTGACATGGGCAAACATCTCTGGCGTGATTGCTGCAAGGTATTTGCTAGTGCGCTCTAACATACCAGCACCGCTTAAATTTACAAGTCTCATCGAACTCATAATCGTAGGGAAATCCTTGCTCCAATCCTGCTTTTTCTGCTCGCTGATAAATTTAACCTCAACACGGAAATTTTTAGCCTGATCGTCAAATGTAGGATATTTTTCAACCAAATCCCAGCGCGGAGAGTGCAACGGCTCTCTGTGTTTAGGGATAGGATCGGCAAACTCCCAAACTTTCGCCCTAGCCCTTGCGTTTCCACAAGGACAAATTCCAAATTCACGCGCTTTTTGGTTGATGATTCCGCTATAATCATCACTCCAACTAGGCCCCATTTTCGCCTTTTCTTCCTCGCTAAGCGTGATTCCTAGCATTTCTTCGATATTATCTTTTAGCAAATGCGCATGTCCGCCAGAAATTTTCGCTCCCGGCAAAGTTATGCCCTCGCCTGCTAGCTGTGAAACGCCGTCGTGCTCTAAACCAAAGCGATTTCTAAATCCCATACCGCCCTTTTCATAAGGTTTGCTTAAATCATACAAAATAGGCGTGCCTGGGTGCTTAATGTCCCAGCAAGGCCACGGAAGTCCGAAGTATTCGCCCTCTACCTCGCCACCAATTCCCATTAGTGTATCAGGATCGAAAAATTCCCAGTTTCTTTGGTGGCGTCTTAATCTCTCGGCAGTTCTACCTTGTGCGCCGATACTATGACCACACCTTGCGATCTCGTTTGTAGCGTCATCTGGCCAGACAAAAGGCTCGTTATCGGCTTTTACCTGCTTGATCTCGCCATTTACGACTTCCATTTTCATACCGCGAGTGTATTCATCATAAAAGCCAAATTTTTTAGCGAACATAAACATTACTTCGTGGTCTTCCTTGCTCTCATAGATTGGTTTGATGACCTGAGTGCGCCACTGACCAGTTCTGTTTGTAGCCTGCAAATGCCCCTCTGTCTCAAACTGCGTGCAAGTTGGAAGGACATAAATGCCGTCCTTTCTATCGCTTAAAATCGCAACTTCGTTTAAGAAAGGCTCAGCTACGACGAGCATATCTAGCTTATCAACAGCTTGTTGAATTTTAGTCAAATGCGCCATAGAGGTGATTCCTGTGCCCTGAACCCAAAGCACGCGTAAATTTCCGCTTGAATATGTTTTTTCCTCTTTTAACACGCCTTGCCACCATTTAGAGAGCGAATAGCCTTTTTCGTTGCGCCAAGTTATCTCTTTCTCGGCGTTTGGATCGACATGGAAATACTCATCAAAATTTGTTCCAGCAACTTTTCCGCCTTGTTTTGGCTCTTTAATGGTCGTAGCGAAGCGTTTGACAAATGTATCAAAATCCACGCCCCAGCCCTTGCAGTAGTGTTTCCACGCCGCATCACCTAATCCATAATACATAGATAAGGTATCAGCCAAACAACCCATATCGGTTGAACCTTGAACATTATCGTGACCGCGAATAATATTCGTTCCACCGCCCGGTTTGCCCATATTTCCTAAAACTAATTGCAAAATCGAAAGAATTCTAGTATTTGAGCTACCCACAGAGTGCTGAGTGATACCAAGAGCCCAAATCAGCGTAGCTGGCTTGGTCGTAGCAAACATTTTTGTAAATTCAAGCAACTCTTCGACCTTACAGCCTGTAACATTTACTGTCTCTTCTGGTGTCCATTTTTCAGCCTCTGCGCGAATTTCATCAATTGCGTAAGATTGATTTGCGATGACATCTTTATCTTCCCAGCCATTTTTGAAAATCAGATGAAGCATACCATAGACAAATGCAATATCTGTGCCAGGGCGGATTCTGATATACATATCAGCCTTGGCCGCAGTTCTAGTAAATGCGGGATCTACAACGACGATTTTTGCACCATTTCTATCTTTGGCTTGCAGAGCATGTTTCATACCACCAACTGGGTTTGCCACGGCTGAATTTGCACCGATGAAAAGTATCATTTTTGAGTTTGCTGCCATATCACCGAAGTGATTTGTCATAGCGCCATAACCCCATGTATTCGCCACACCGGCGACTGTTGCGCTATGTCAAATTCTAGCAACATGGTCTATATTATTAGAACCCCAAAATGCTGCAAATTTTCTAAAATAAAATGCCTGTTCGTTGCAAAATTTAGCTGAACCTAGAAATTCTACGCTATCTGGACCATCTTCTTTTCGCACTTCTAGCATTTTTGCTGAAATTTCATCAACTGCTTGCTCCCAGCTTATGCGTTCCCATTTGCCACCAACTTTTTTAAGTGGGTATTTTAAACGCATTTTTGACTTGGTTAAATCGATTTGATCGATTCCCTTACAGCAATGGCTTCCCTGCGAAATCGGGTGATCTACCGCCATGTCTTGGCGAATCCAAGTGTTTGTGCTCTCATCGACCTGTGCGATGATACCGCACCCTGCCGAACAAATCGAGCAAACCGTCTTTTTATAAACCGAATTTGGAAAAGGGTTTTTAATCTCTTGCTCCGTCGCCTCGCGAAGTGTGTCGTTAGCTCCAAACGCACTTACGCTAGCACCGCCCAAAGCAGCGAGTTTTAAAAACGACCTTCTGCCGATCGTATTTTCACTCATAATCTACTCCTAATACGCTACTTTGTAGTATTTTTGCCACGCTTCACTTTCAAAGTAAAGCACCTCTTTTTTTGGTGATTTTCCGCGAACTGTGTTTGGTTGGGGAGTGTCTTTATCACCGTTTGCACTAGCTACGCTAGCAGCTATACCTACGGCACCGACGGCGCCGACTTTTAGAGATTTTTTGAGGAAATCTCTGCGTTTGCTTTGCATAATCTCTCCTTCAAAAGGAAATTTTATTTTAATCTTTGTCGTAACGCCTGCTACATATCTTAAAATAGCTGATATTAACGAAAAGTTAATAATAAAGCGGTTAAAAATAAAATTATAATTTAAGATTAATTTTATTTTAAGAAAGGCTAAAATTCGGCGAATTTAGCCAAAATTTTAGCGAATTTACTCGTCAAATTCGAAATTGTGCTTCGCGTTTTTGAAATTTCCGCGATAAAGCTTAGCATTAATTGATTCTTTGGCGATATTTTTATCTTTTTGCGGTTTTGGCAGAGCCAAAAGCGAACGCTCCAAAGCAAAAAAACTCTCCATAATCCCAGCCAACGCCCTAAAAAATTTCGAACTCTTATGCTCTTTTAAAAGCCCCATAAAATGGTCGCAAAACTCATTTATCACGCTTGCAAAAAGCTCGGTTGAAAGGAAAATATTTCCATTTTGCGCCTCCGCCTCATCGCGCAAAAGCGAAGATTGCAGATAAAAAATAAATCCCACGAAATCCTCGCTATCCTTGCAAAGCTCGCTGTTACGGCGAAATTTGCTCTTTTTAAGGGTGTTTGTAATGAGGATTTTCATCCTGCCCTCGTCCCTGCCCTCATCGTAAAAACTAGCCGTCGTCGGGACATTGACAAAGGAAAAATCAAACAAAACATCGTTTTGCTCGCGCCTAAACTCCTCAAAACTAAAATTTTGCAAAATTTCAAAATTCTTAGCGTCCGCTTCGCTAATCGGCGATGATTTTAGAAATTCGAGTTGCTCTTTCCACAGGCTAAATTTAGCCCCGTTTTCGTAGAAAAAAAACGGAATTGCGAAAAATTCATAATAATACGACCTAGCCTTAATCAAATTTAAATCCATTTTCAAATCTCCTCTTGCATTTGCTTTAAAATCATAATTTTCGCCTTGCAATCAGCGCAACAAAACAGCGTTTTTGCCTTATCTGCGTCGTCTGCGAAGTGTGCGCTCATCAAATTTGCGATTTTCATAATCGCCTTTTTTGTGGCAAATTTTTTGCCACACTCGATACACTCAAACAGCTCGTCGCGGGCTAAAATTTGATACTCGAAAAACTCTTTTTTAAGCTCTACGCCACATAAATCAAGCGCCATAGTATCTTTTTCGGCGCAACTTAGCACGCAGTAATCGCACCCCACGCAAAGCGAAGCGTTAAATTTGAGCGAATTATCGCTTTTATCGGCAAAAAGTGCGCCTGTGTTGCACGCACCCGCGCACGATAGGCACAGCGTGCAGGTTTGCTCGTTTATGCTGATTTTAGCGTGGCTTTGCGACGAGCCGTTTGCAATCACGCCGTAATCGCCCTCGCCCACCATAAATGCCATGCGAGATGAGAAAATTTCAATTTTGCTTAAATTTGTCTCATTTAGGCTAAATTTCCATTTTTGCCCGCTTTTAGCCAAATTTAGCGCAGTTTTTAGCTGAGCTTCATTGCTAGCCACAAACACTCCCTGCACGCCATAAATCGCCATTGTCGCGCTATTTATGAGACTTATCGCATCTTTTGTGGCTTCGCAAATCTCGCCCTCAAAAAGCACGATTTGCGAGCCTGTTTCTTGCATTATGCTAAGCAAAAAAATCTCATCAAGCTGAAATTTAGCAAAAATTCCAAATGGAAGCACATCGCAGGGCAAACTCACGCCCGAAATCTCGCCAAAGCTCGCCTCATGGGCAAGAAGTGGAATTTTGCCAGCGTAGAGTTTCGCCATTTGGCTAATCGCGATTGGTGGCTGTTTTGCCGAGCTAATCGCGCCTGTGGGGCAGATACTCACACACCTACCACAGGCTATGCAATCAATATGCGAAATTTCGAGCTTGCGATTTTGCTCATCTTTCAAAAGTGCCACGCTAGGGCAAACCTCCACGCATTTGGCGCACAGCTCCTCACGCCTGCCCTCGTATTGACAGAGGTTTGCGTTAAATGAAATGTTGTTTTTGTAAGTGTAAATCGGCGATTTTTCGGATACGAGAGCTAGAATTTCATCATCATTTAACCCTGCGATTTCATAGCAACCACTTTGGCGAAGTTGATAGCTTTTTGCATTTTCTACTAGGAAAAAATCGGCCTCTACCTCGTATTCATCGGTGCAGTTTAGCACGCTTACACTCAAATCCCCAATCCCACCATAGACAAATTTTACCTCAGCGTGCCTTAGGCAAATCACCTTAAATCCAGCGTTTTTGAGCGCATTTACACTGCTTTTGCGCTCATTATCGCTTACGAAAATTATATTTTTTCCCACTGGTTTTTGATAGGCATTATCCGCGCCATAATCAAACATCACCGCCTTTGCTTCGTATAAAATTTCGACATTTCTAGCGATTTGAAGCATTTCATCGTTTGTGGAATTTATATAAAAATTTATCTCTGGCGCGTAAATTTCAGCCTTTAAGCTAGGCGAATTTGCCACGACAAAGTGTCTGTCGCTATCAGCGCAAACCTCTATGCTATCGCCTAAAATGGCCTCTTTTACGCCCACTGGGCTAAATCCGTATTCGCTCATTTTCTATCCTAAAAACAAAATTCGCATTTTTTACACTCATTTTCTAAACAATCGTTAAATGTAAATTTAAACTAAACATAAGTTAAATTTGTAATTTTTTTGGCATGTTAAATTTTAATAAAAATAGTGATAAAAATGGTCCGTAAAAACAAAATTTATAGGATTTTTTAAATGCAAATCAAACTTCCCAAAGTCGATAAAATCGCAAATAGCGCGGAATTTCACGGACTTTTGAAGCCTGTGGTTTTACGAATCGCAAAAGAGGTCATAAACGAATTTAGAACCAGCCTAGTAAATGGCGAAAATTCGTGCGCTAGCGAAGAGCAAATCATCGCGCAAATCAAATCTCGCTACGAAAAATTCGCAAATCTCGCACTTCGTCCGCTCATCAACGCAACCGGCGTCGTGCTTCACACCAATCTCGGTCGTAGCGTGATTTCGCCTGAAATTTTATCTCGCGCGCAGGGGGCGATTTGCGCCTATTCTAACCTCGAATTCGACCTAGATAGCGGGACGCGCGCCAATCGCTACGATTATACTAGCGCGCTTTTGGCTGAGCTTTTTGGCTGCGAGAGCGCACTTGTGGTAAATAACAACGCAGCGGCTGTGTTTTTGGTGCTAAATACCTTTGCTAGGGGGCGCGAAGTCGTGGTAAGCCGTGGCGAGCTAGTCGAAATCGGCGGGAGTTTTAGGGTAAGCGAAGTCATGGCGAACTCTGGGGCGATTTTGCGTGAGATTGGCACCACGAATAAGACTAAAATTTCGGATTATCAAAACGCCATAAACGAAAATACGGCAGTTTTGATGAAAATTCATCGTTCAAATTTTGAAATTTCAGGTTTCACGCAAAGTGTGGAAATAAGCGAAATTTCGCGTTTAGCAAAATTTGCGAGCGAGAAAAAGGCTGAATTTTACGAGAAAAAAGAGCTGGAATTTAAAATTTGCGAAGAGGAAAAATTTAACGAAATCATTGATTATTACGATCTTGGAAGCGGGAGCGTAAATGATTTAGGCTCAAATTTAGCTAAAAACGAGCCAAAAATTGGCGAAATTTTAGCCTCTGGGGCTAGGCTGATTAGTTTTAGCGGGGATAAACTTTTTGGAAGCGTGCAGTGTGGAATTATACTAGGCGAGAAATCATTAATCCAAAAACTGCGCAAAAATCAGCTTTTGCGCATGCTTCGCGCTGATAAAATCACACTTGCGATTTTAAACGAAACGATTAAGGCTTACATTAACAAAGAATTTTCGCTAATTCCTACGATTGATCAAATTCATCTGCCCCTTAGCGAGCTTGAAAAGCGCGCCAAGGCTGTTTTGGACGCGCTAAAAAACACCAAATTTCAAGCAAGCCTTATTCGCACAAAAACCTTTGTGGGTGGCGGGAGTCTGCCTTGCAAAAACTACGATAGCGTTGCTTTGGTGCTTAGCCAAAACGCTAGCCCAGAGGAAATTTCGGCGAAATTTAGGGCGCGTGGGATTATCGGGCGCATTGAAAATGATAAATTTTTGCTTGATTTTCGCGCCATTTTAAAGCACGATTTACAAAAACTAATAAAAATTTTAAAGGAAATGTATGAATAGCGTCATAATCGGCACAGCAGGGCATATCGATCATGGCAAAACCGCACTCATAAAGGCGCTAAATGGCGTCGATGGCGACAGATTAGCAAGCGAGATTGAGCGCGGAATCACGATTGATTTAAGCTTTTCAAATTTAAAATCAAAAAACGCAAATATCGCATTTATCGATGTTCCGGGACACGAAAATTTAGTAAAAACCATGATTAGTGGGGCGTATGCGTTTGATTGCGCGCTTTTAATCGTCGCTAGTGATGACGGGCTAATGCCCCAAAGCAGGGAGCATATCGAAATTTTATCGCTTTTAGATGTAAAAAGCGTGATTTTGTGTATCACAAAGTGCGATCTCACGGACTCTGCGCGCCAAAACGAAGTTAAAAAAGAGTGCGAGGAATTTATAAGTAAATTTTCAAATTTGCAAATTTTAAACACATTTTTCCTAAGCGCAAAGACAAATTTAGGCATTGATGAGCTTAAATCTTATCTATTTAACATAAAGCCAAAACCGCGCAAAAATGGGGGAATTTTGCACTATTATATAGATAGAATTTTCACTTTAAAGGGCATTGGCACGGTGGTAACTGGCTCGCTTATTAGCGGGGCGATTTCGCGTGGCGAAAAGCTTCTTTGCGCAGATTGTGGCAAAATTTTAACCGCCAAAAGCCTGCAAATACACGATACCGACACGCAGGTTGCGTATGCGCCAAACCGCGTAGCAATCGCGCTTGATGCTAAAACTAGCGAGTTAGAGCGAGGCTATATCCTCACTAAAAAGGGCTTTTTTAGGGGATTTAACGAAGCCGATACGCTCTTTCGTGGCAAAATAGCGCATGGGGAGGATGTGAGCTTTTGTGTGGGCTCAAAGCAAACGCCGGCAAAAGCGCGCATTATCAAAGAGCTTGATAGCGGCGAATTTTTGATAAATTTCAAATTTGAAAAAACTATGTTTTTGAAATTTGACGAGCCATTTGTCTGCTTGGCAAACTCTCGCGTGTGTGGTGGCGGAAGGGTGCTAAATGCGGTCATCGAGCCACTAAAAAAGGCAAACAAGGCAGAGTTTTTAACAGCACTTTTGCACAAAAATTTCAAAAAAGCCTTTGAAATTTTAAGCAGATTTCACCGCCACGGATTTGGGCTGTTTTCGGCGTATCAGAGATTTGATATGGATTATGATAGCGCAAAAGCGATCGCTAAGACGATACCAAATACATATTTTGACGAAGCGACCCTGTGCGTGTATGATAATAGCGCGATTGGCGATATCAAAGAGCTGATTAAATTTATCATAGACAAAAACCCGCACGCTGTATTTTCCCCAACCTCAATCGCCCTAAAACTCTCTTGGGCTAGCGAAAGCTTAGCCTCCCTCGTGCTTAGCGAGCTAGAAACAGCCGGCGCGATAGAAAAAACTGGTGGCGTGTATATCAAAAAAGGGGCGAATTTACAGGATTTAAAACAGAGCTTGGAGGGCAAAATTTTTGACATCATCAAAAAAGGCGGAATCGCCCCGCTCGCGCCATATAATATCTACGAAATGCTCGATATCGACCGCGTCAGTGGCGATGACGCTCTGAAAAAACTGACATATTCTAAAAAGGTAGTTCGCCTAGCGCACAATCTCTTTGTGGAGGCTGGCAATTTAAGCCAGATTATCAAAAAGCTTTATGATTTGATAAAAGAAGCTGGTTTTGCCGATGTGGCAAATGTCAAAGAGAGGCTAAATTTAAGCAGGAAATTTGCGATTTCTTACCTAGAATACCTCGATAATCTAGGCGATATCATCACAATCGATAATAAACGCTACTTAAAAAAATAAGTTATTTACAAATTTTGGCTAAAATCGTTGGATTTTTTAAAAAAGGAAGAAAATGAAAAAAGTTTTACTTTTCTCGCTTGCGGGCGCGCTAAGCCTAAATGCCGCGCTTAGCGATAGCGAAATTTTATCTATGTATGGCGGTTTGCCAGCAAATTTAAAAATCAGCGTGGCTGAGCGTATGCCAGTAGAAGGGCTAAAAGATATCCAAGCTGTGATTTTGAAAATTTCAAATGGCGAAATTTCACAAGAAGAGGTGATTTTCACTAGTGGAGATTTGGTTTTAATGGATGTGATCGACCCTAAAAAACAGATTCTTTACAAAGATCAAATCAAACAATCTAGACTTTCAAAAGGTGTAGCAAGCGTCTATAAAAGCGAAAGCAAAGACAATATCATTACCCTTGGAAATGACCCTAAAAAGCCAACCTTGCTAATGCTAACTGACGCTGAGTGTCCGTTTTGTCGTAGAGAGCTAGCCGAAATCGAGCGAACGCTTAAAAGCAACAATGTCGAGATCGTAATGACATCAGTGCATGGAGATAGCGGTCATGCCAAATCAGCGCTGATTTACAAAGAGGTCAAATCAGCCAAAACTGACGCCGAAAAAATCGCTGTTTTGCGCAAATACTATGCCGAAGATAACAAAGCAAACGCTTCAAGCGTAAGCCCAGAGGAGCTAAAAAGCGCAAAAGCTATCGCCGATAAATACTTCTCATCTGGCCTAAATTCAGTGCCATTTATCATCGAAACTTCGAAATTAAAATAAATTTCAAAATTTATACTTCAAATTCCGCGCTAAATTTACGAATTTAGCGTGGGGTAAACTTCATTAAAATTTAAATTTTGGAAATTTTAAAATTTCCAAAATTTTTGGTAAGTTATTTAGATTTTTTTGTAGAATTTGCAAGGTTTAGGTTGCGATCTATTATGCGGACATTTGCGTTAGAGCGGATTCTATCGTTAAATTCCTCGACCATTTTTTTGCGTTTGTTTGTCACATAGGCCTCGATTGCCTTTTCTTGCACACTTTCGAAATCAGCCGTTTGCACGCCCTTTTTATCATTGACATAAAACATCTCATATCCGTTTGCCGTAGGGATAACTGGCGAAAATTTACCCTTATCCACGCTAGTTACGATATATTTTAGCCCAGCGTCCATTTGATTGGCTTTTAGCGTGCCACGCATTACATATACATTTCCTGGTCGTGCGTTTGGATTGCGTTTGATTGGATTAAGAGCGCTTTCAGTTTTGGCGATATAGCGAGTTAGCGTAATGCTATCAAAGGTCGTGAATAAAGAGGGATTTTGCTCGTAAAATCTGCGCACATTTTGTGGCGTTACGGTGCGTTGCACATCGGCAAAAAGTGGCCCATAGAGCTTTTCTTCTAAAATTCCGCGACGCACATTTTCTCTAAACGCCTCTTCTGACATTTTTTGCTGTTTTAGCGCCTTTTGCAGCTGTTCTAGGCTGAGCTTGTTCTGCTCGGCAATCATTTTTATGCGGTTATCTATTTCGGCTGGGCTTACGGTGATTCCTCTGCGCTTAATCTCAGAATCTTGCAATTTTTGCTTGATTAAAATTTCCATTGCAGCTTGCGGGCTGGCACCTGTGGCCTTTTGGACTCTGGCTAATTCGTAATTTGTAATCGGCTCGTTTTCTACGACAGCTACGACGCTATTTACGACATTTGCGTTTAACGCGCCAAAACCTAAAAGTGCAACAACGGCTAGTTTTTTTATCATTTTCAACCTTTATTTAGTCTTT
Source organism: Campylobacter sp. VBCF_04 NA7 (assembly GCF_027737405.1). Classification (NCBI taxonomy): domain Bacteria; kingdom Pseudomonadati; phylum Campylobacterota; class Epsilonproteobacteria; order Campylobacterales; family Campylobacteraceae; genus Campylobacter; species Campylobacter sp. VBCF_04 NA7. Next base: position 181,499 of record NZ_JAOVTT010000002.1, on the reverse strand, counting down.
TTGCTTTATAATCCCACGATTATAACATTAAAAAGTAAAATTTTAAAAAGGAAATTTATGATTGTAACTCGTTTCGCACCAAGCCCGACAGGGTATTTGCACATCGGCGGATTAAGAACCGCGCTGTTTTCATACCTATACGCAAGAGCAAATAACGGCAAATTTTTGCTTCGCATTGAAGATACGGATTTAAAAAGAAATTCAGTAGAGGCTGCAAAGGCTATCGAAGAGGCGTTTAAATGGTGCAGTCTAGACTACGACGGCGAAATCGTCTATCAAAGCTCACGATTTGATTTATACAAAGAATATGTCCAAAAGCTCCTTGATGAGGGCAAAGCATATAAATGCTATATGAGCAAGGCTGAGCTAGACGCACTAAGAGCCGAGCAAGAAGCCAGAAAAGAGCGCCCAAAATACGATAATAGGTATCGCGATTTCACAGGCACTCCACCAGTTGGTATCGAGCCAGTAATCCGCATAAAATCGCCACTTGACGGCACGATTGAGTTTAGCGACGGCATTAAAGGCGATATGAAATTTGAAGCCAAAGACATTTTAGACGATTTTATCATCGCTAGAAGCGACGGCACGCCAACTTATAATTTCACGGTCGTCATAGATGACGCGCTAATGGGCGTTACAGACATCATCAGAGGCGACGATCACCTATCAAACACCCCAAAACAAATCGTGCTTTATAACGCACTTGGCTTTAAAGTGCCTAAATTTTACCATGTTGCTATGATAAATGGCTCTGACGGCTCAAAACTCTCTAAACGCCACGGCGCGACAGATGTCATGGAATACAAAAAAATGGGCTATTTGCCACAAGCTCTGCTAAATTTCTTAGTCCGCCTTGGCTGGTCGCATGGGGACGATGAAATTTTTAGCATGGACGATATGAAAAAACTCTTTAATCCTAATAATATCGGCAAAAGTGCAAGCACATTTAACCAAACCAAACTTGATTGGCTAAATGCGCATTACATTAAAAATTTAAGCGTTACAGAAGCCTGCGCCCACCTGCTAGAATTTGGCGTAGATATAGTCCAGCACCCTAAAAAAGAGCTTATCATTGATCAATACAAAGAGAGGGCAAAAACCCTAGCCGAAATGGCGAACGGAATCGCAACCTTAATCAATCCTTTAAAAATTTATGATGAAAAAGCGTATAAAAAGTTTATCAACGAAAATTCGATAGCCTTACTCGCAAAATTCCAAGAAATTTTAACCTCAAATTTCGTTGCAAGCGAAATCGAGGCGAAGACAATGGAATTTTTGGAGGCAAACGAAGTGAAGCTAAAAGATTTAGCCCAACCTTTGCGAGTCGCCATAACAGGAACGAGCGTAAGTCCGTCGATATTTGAGATGATTGAAATTTTAGGTAGCGACGAGGTTAAAGCTAGAATTTCTAGCTTATTACAGAAAGGAATTTAAATGGCACAAAATGATTTGAAAGAAAGGGCATTAGAGTATCATATCGGCGGAAAAATCGGCATAAATGTCAAAACCCCATGCGCTAAACCAGAGGATTTGACCCTAGCATACACACCGGGTGTGGCCGAGCCTTGCAAGGTGATTGAGGCCGATAATGAGCTAGCATACAAATACACCAACAAATCAAATCTTGTCGCAGTTATCACAAACGGAACGGCCGTTTTGGGGCTAGGAGATATAGGTGCAATCGCAGGAAAGCCAGTAATGGAGGGAAAAGCGGTTTTGTTTAAAAAATTTGCTGGCGTAGATGCCTTTGATATCGAGATCAACGAAACAGACCCTAAAAAAATAGTCGAAATTTGCAAGGCTATCTCGCCGACATTTGGTGGAATAAATTTAGAGGATATCAAAGCTCCTGAGTGCTTTGAGATCGAAAAAGAGCTACAAAATGCCGTCGATATCCCTGTCATGCACGATGATCAGCACGGCACAGCGATGATTACAGGTGCTGGATTAATCAACGCAGCCTACATCAGTGGCAAAAAAATCGAAGATATGAAAATCGTAGTATCTGGTGCTGGCGCAGCAGGTATTGCGTGCGCGAAACTCTATAAAAGTCTTGGCGCAAAAAATGTAATTATGCTCGATTCAAAGGGCGTGATTCATACTGGCAGAAATGATTTAAACCCGCAAAAAATGGAATTTGCTATCGACACAAACGATAGAAGCCTAGCAGATGCGATGAGGGGGGCGGATATGTTTCTTGGCCTTAGCAAACCGGGCGTCGTAACAGCCGAAATGGTAAAATCAATGGCGCCAACGCCGATAATCTTCGCTCTGGCTAACCCTGTGCCTGAAATCTACCCAGATGAGGTACATGCCGTGAGGGACGATGCAATCGTAGGCACTGGTAGAAGCGACTTTGCTAATCAAATCAACAATGTTTTGGGTTTCCCTTACATTTTCCGTGGTGCGCTAGATGTAAGAGCTAAAAAAATCACCGAAAATATGAAACTAGCCGCTTCTCGCGCTATGGCGGAGCTAGCCCGTGAGCCAATCCACCCAGATGTGCTAAAAATGCTAGGCAAGCCTGATTTAAAATTTGGACGAGATTATGTCATACCAAATCCATTTGATCCGCGCGTATTTGCTATCATTTCAGCCGCTGTGGCAAAGGCTGCGATCGATGATGGCGTCGCGAGAGTAAGCAATTTCGATTTCGAGGCTTACAAAAAATCTTTACAATCAAAATAATCGAAATTTCCCGTTTTCGGGAAATTTCAAAATTTAAGGTATCAAAAAAATGCAAAATTTCGAAAATTCATCAAATTTAGCCCTACTTACTGACTTTTATCAACTCACAATGATGCAAGGATATTTTTTCTTAAAACCGCGTGAAGTCGCAGTTTTTGATATGTATTACCGCAAAAACCCATGTGGTGGCGGTTATGCGATATTTTGTGGTATGAGCGAAGTGGTGGATTATATAGAGAATTTGCATTTTAGCAGTGATGATATAGAGTATTTGCGCTCGCTTGGGAGTTTTAAGGACGAATTTTTAACCTACCTTGAAAATTTCAAATTTAGTGGCGAAATTTACGCTGTCGATGAGGGCGAGGTCGTATTTCCACACGAGCCACTAATCCGCGTCAAAGCAAATATCATCGAGGCACAGTTAATCGAAACTGCGATTTTAAACACCATAAATTTCCAAACCCTAATCGCTACCAAAAGCTCGCGCATAAATTTCAGCGCAGGAGAGGGTAGCGTAATGGAGTTTGGGCTTCGCAGAGCGCAGGATAAAAGTGCTGCGATTTTTGGTGCAAAGGCCGCTATAATCGGCGGTTGCGTGGCTACCTCAAATGTTTTAGCTGCCAAAATTTTTGACATACCAGCTATCGGCACGCACTCTCATGCGTGGATTGGAAGCTTTCCTAGCGAAATCGAGGCCTTTCGCGCTTACGCCAAAATTTACCCAGACTCCGCGCTTTTGCTCGTCGATACCTACGATACGCTAAATTCTGGCGTGCCAAATGCGATTAAGGTTTTTGAAGAACTTCGCGAGCAAGGCCACAAACCGCTTGGAATCCGCATTGATTCTGGCGATTTGGAGTATCTGACCAAACAATCTCGCAAAATGCTTGATAACGCTGGATTTAAGGACGCCAAAATAACAGCCAGCAACGATTTGGACGAATACGCGATCGATCAGCTCAAACTTTTCGACGCTAAAATTGATAGCTGGGGCATTGGCACGAGATTAATCACAGGTGGCGATAGTTCAAGCCTTGGCGGCGTTTATAAGCTAAGCGGTATCGAAAAAGAGGGCGAAATTTTGCCAAAGATTAAAATTTCAAACGACCCACGCAAGATAAACAACCCCGGCTACAAGCAGTTTTTCAGGCTCTATGACAAAGATAGTGGCATGGCGCTAGCGGATTTAATCACGCTTGAAAATGAAAGTATCGACGAGAGCGCACCACTTGAAATCTTCCACCCACTCTACACTTACAAGCGCAAAAAACTCGAAAATTTCAGCGCAAAGGCTATGTTAAAGCCCGTGTTTGTCCATGGCAAATTTGTCGGCGAGAAAAAATCCGTCATGCAAATCGCCGAATTTTCGCGCAAGGCTAAGGCAAAATTTTGGTGCGAATACCTGCGAAATATCCACCCGCAAACCTACAAAGTAGATTTATCGGCTAAGCTTTGGGAGACGCGAAAATCGCTGATTGATGAAATCAATGCAAATTTAGGCAAATCGTAGAAAATAGTAAATTTTTATTTACTTTTAAAATAAAAATTTTGACTATAATTGCGCGTTTGCAAGATTTCTTGCGTAAAATTTCATTTTAAAAGGATAGAAAATGAGCAAAATTCTCTCATGCGCGGCTGCGCTTTTACTTTTGGCAGGTTGCGCCTCAAAGCAGCTTCGCCAATCCCCAGAGGACGCGATTAATGAGCAAAACCACACCACAGCGACCGCCAAAATGGAAGTGCTAAATTTCAAAACCGAAAATGGCAAAAAACTAAGCCTAGCTTCAAACGATTTGTTTGACACAGCGGTTTTAACTGACAGCGAGGGCAAAACTCACAACCTAACTCGCCAACGCTCAGCTAGCGGAATTTACATGGAAAATGACAAAGGTGTCAGTATCCACTTCAAAGAGGGCGGCGAGGGTATAGTCGAGTTTAGCAAATACAACTCGCTCTCAATCTCACAAGTCAATTAATCCAAATTTTGCCACCTCCTTGGTGGCAAAATTTATTAGTTTTATTAATTTTAAAATTTTAACTTTTTCTTACAAAAATAGTAATATAATTTACGAATTTTAAAATAGGAATATGGATGCGATTTGGCAAGATAGATTATTTAAATTTACTCCCTTTTCATGTGTATTTAAAATCTCTACCTTTGCCAGCGCATACCAAAAAATTCATAGAGCTCAAAAAAGGCGTCCCTAGCAAGCTCTGTCGCGATTTGCGCGCAATGCGTGTCGATGCGGCCGTGATTTCTAGCATAGAATCCCGCCACAAAAAATACTCCACCCACCCTCTTGGCATAGTCGCCCAAAAAAAGGTAAAAAGCGTGCTCGTGCGTAAAAACACCACCCCACGCCTAGATCCAGCCTCGATGAGCTCAAATATGCTCTCGCGAATTTTAGGCATTAGTGGCGAGGTCATCATCGGCGATAACGCTCTGCGCGCGATTTTATCGCAAGGGGAAGAGAAATTTTACGATTTGGGCGAAATTTGGCACAAAAACACAAATTTGCCATTTGTTTTTGGAATTTTATGCTCGGTTAAAAATCACGAAATTTACGCCAAACTTACCGAGGCGTTTTTACGCACTAAGGTCAAAATCCCGCAATATATCCTCATCAAATACGCTAGAAGCAGAGGAATTGCTGAAAAAGACATCTTAGAATACCTCCAACTCATAAGCTACAAAGTCGGCGCGCGCGAGAGGCGCGCACTTAAAATTTTCCTAAAAAAAGCAAGCAAATTTAATTATAAACCAATTTAAGGAGGAGATATGAACAGTTATGTGGCAGGGTTGTTAAACAACCTTAAAGAGCAAAATCCGGGCGAAGAAGTTTTTATACAAGCAGCGACTGAAATTTTTAACTCTCTTGCTCCCCTAATCGAGCGCGAAGAAAAATACACAAAACACAGAATTTTAGAGCGAATCACCGTGCCAGAGAGAAGCCTAAGCTTTCGCGTAGTCTATACAAACGATCGTGGCGAGCCTTGCGTGCATACGGGATACCGCGTCGAGTTTAACTCAGCACTTGGCCCATACAAAGGCGGTCTTAGATTTCACCCTAGCGTAAATATGGGTGTTTTGAAATTTTTAGGTTTCGAGCAAATTTTCAAAAATTCACTCACAGGCGTTAATATCGGCGGCGGCAAAGGTGGCGCAAATTTCGATCCAAAAGGCAAAAGCGACGGCGAGATTATGAGATTTTGCCAAGCATTTATGTTAGAACTTCACAGACTTATTAGCGAAAATACAGATGTCCCAGCCGGCGATATCGGCGTGGGTGGTAGAGAGATCGGCTATATGTATGGCGCATACAAAAAAATCACTCGCAGATTTGATGGCGCACTTACTGGCAAAGGCCTAGCATGGGGCGGAAGCCTAGCTCGCATGCAAGCCACAGGATACGGCTCAGTGTATTTCGCACAAGAAATGCTAGCTAAAAAAGGCGAAGGGCTTCGTGGCAAAATCTGCGCAATATCTGGCGCAGGAAATGTCGCAATCTACACAGTCGAAAAACTATATCAATTAGAGGCAAAACCAGTTACTATTAGCGATTCTACCGGCTTTATCTACGATCCAGATGGCATTGATTTAGCTCTACTTAAAAAGCTAAAAGAGGAGCTTAGAGTAGGACTAGCTGAATACACCAAAGAGCGCAAAAACGCTAAATTTACCCCAGTTAGTGAGTATCCAGAGGGCAGAAATGGTGTATGGAGCGTCAAATGCGACGCAGCCTTCCCAAGCGCTACACAAAACGAGCTAAGCTTAGAGGACGCAAAAACCCTATACGCAAACGGATGTCGCCTTGTATGCGAGGGGGCAAACATGCCTAGCACGCTAGCTGCGATTGATTTTATGCTAAGCCAAAAAGACTTTTTATTTGGCCCTGCAAAGGCAGCAAATGCTGGTGGCGTGGCGACAAGTGGCTTAGAGATGATGCAAAACGCTCAACTTGAATCATGGAGTTTCGAGGAGGTCGATGGCAGGTTACACGAGATTATGAGGCATATCTTCCGCACTAGCTATGAAACCTCGAAAGAATTCGGCGATGAGGGCAACTTAGTTCTTGGCTCAAATATCGCAGGTTTCCGCAAAGTAGCCGATGCAATGATAGATCAAGGCTATGTTTAATAGCTAAATTTCGCTAGGATTTCCCTAGCGAAATTTTAAAATTTAATGCTCAATTTTATTGCTTAAAAGTGTAGCGATAGATTTCGTGCGTTCGTTCGAATTTAGCGCGATTTGTATGCTCATAGTAAGTGGCACAGCCAAAAACATACCCCCCACACCAAAGACAAATCCCCAAAGAAGAAGACCGCCTAGCACGCTTAGTGTCGAAAGCCCCAACCCCTCGCCCATAAATCTAGGCTCGATGATATTTCCGATGACGACATTTATGATGAGATAGATCGCCACGACCCAAATACTCACGCTTAAATCCATTGTCGCCAAGGTTACAAAAAGCGTCGGAAAAACGGCGATTATAGAGCCGATTGTAGGGATATAATTTAGCATAAAGGCTACAATCCCCCAAAGTGCTGCATACGGCACGCCAAGTAGCCACAGACAAAGCCCGATTAGCGCGCCTGTCGTGGCGCTTGAAATCGTTTTGATAAGTAGATATTTTTTCAGGCTTGGGGCAAATTTTTTCATAAATTTATGCATACCGCGGTTGCGAGCGGAAAAATATTTGATTTTCGCATCAATTACCGAGCTTTCAAAGACCATGAAAGAGACCAAAATAAAGACAAAAAACCCGGTGCTTACAATTCCGCCTGTTTTTTTCGCCACAGCTGTCGCGCGAGATACCATTTCAGAGGGCTCAGCACCGAGGCTAGCTAGATCAAAATCAATGCCGTAATTATTCAGCCTCTCTTGCGCGCCACCTAGGACCTGGTTAAATTTCGCCCCCAGCTCTGGTAACTGCGCCGAAAACTCTCTAACCGCCTTAAATACGATATCGCCCATAAATCCCATAACGCCAAGAAATCCCAAAACCACGATCAAAAAGCTAAACAATCGCCCAACGCGCAGTTTTTGGATAGATAGCATTAGTGGCGAAATCAAAACCGTGATAAAAATCGCTAGCAAAAACGGCACGATAATCGAGCCAGCAGCTTTAAGTCCTGCTATGATTATCACCACGCAAGCAGCCGAGATTAGGGACATTTGAAGTTTCATTGTAATCCTAAATTTTGAAATTTGTTCTATATTTTAATAAAAATTTGTAAATTTTAGATTTTTTGCAAAGTGGAATTTACCCGTAAATTTCACGGGTAAATTCGGCTAAATTTAATCAGCGCACACCGCGTTTGGCTGGATTCTCGTCTCGCCAGAGTATGATGAAATCATCAGCGCCTCGCCATTAGCATACTGGCACACGCGACCTGCTTGTGTCGAGCTTTTAAGCGATTTGCCCTCTTTGTATGTGATTGTCACGGCGTCGATTACCTTGGTATCGCTTACCATCGATCCTGCTCCTGCTCCTAGCACGCCACCTATCGCGCCACCAGCCACAGCACCGCCTGTTTCGTGGCGGCCGCCCATTTTATGACCTAGCACAGCTCCGCCCACAGCGCCTACTACGCCACCTGCGGCTTGGGCTAGGCGTTTGTTTTCGGTATTATCGACCCTGACCTTGGCTGGGACGATTGAGAGAATTTGGATAGTTTTGGCGTTTTGTTCTTGGTTTAATCCATGCTCGTCATAGACATCAGGTCCCAAAGTTTCCGATTTGTTAGAGCAACCACTAAGCGCAATCATCACAACTACGCTAAGGCTAAGTAGAGATTTTTTCATTAAAACTCCTTTAAAATGAGATAAAATGCGAGGATTATACACTTCCGTGGTAAATTTATTTTAATCATATATTAAATTTGGCTAAATTTTGCTATTACAAATTTAAGCCTAAATCGTTATAATTCTTGCAAAATTTAAAAAAAGGAAATTTATGAGAAAATTTCTAGTTTTGGCTGGTCTTTTGGTGCTTTTAGCGGGGTGTGGAGAGGAGAAAAAAAGAGAAAAACAGCGCTTAGCTAACACGAAAAAAAATGATTCCATAGAGCTAGAAATTTCGCGCGAATTTGACAAAATCGCCGCCGCAAACTCCGCAACACCGACAAAACCTATAAATTCTACCACGCTAGCCATGCCTGATACGCCAGCTGTTTTTGATGCGAGCAAAGATGGCTTGGGTGAAATTGCAAGCGCGCCAAAGACGCTAGAAGCGCCAAATTTCGCGCAAGAAAAAAGCGCGCCGAGTGTTTCAAATGAGCCAAATACAAAAAATCTCGCGCCAAGTGAGCCTGAGACGGCAGAGGCACCAGCCACTTCCACGCAAACGATAATTTTATCGGCTCCAAATCAAAATAAAAGCGAACAAGAAAACGCCGATAAATGCCAAAACGCCGAAACTATCGCGCTAATCAAGGCCAGCAAAAAAGATTTACCATACAAAAACGGCGTTGTAATTTATAACGACATAACTTGCCAAAACAATCTTTTAACGCACTACTATGAATTCGACCTTCCACCAGAATCAATGGCAAAAATAGGCGAAATCGAAGATAAGTTGCGCTCGAATTTGGTATTAAAAAGCGGCGAGCTTTTGGAGCTTTACTGCAAAGCCGAGGAGCTAGCCGAATACAGAGATAACGAAATCGCCATGGAGTGGCGTTATATCTTGCCTAAAATCGACAATAACCTAGCTTCTATCGTAATTTCGCCAAGCGATTGCAAGTAAAATTTAAAAGAAATTTAGCCAAATTTTAAAATTTGGCTAAATTTTGGATTATCTGTTTAGAAGTTTTTTCGCTTCGTTTGCGACATTTAGATCGCTAAAACCGAAAAGTTTGAATAGCTCGCCAGCTGGTGCGCTCTCGCCAAAGCTCTTCATGCCTAAAATTTCATCAGCGAATTTATACCATTCTAGCGCGCTTGCAGCCTCGACGGCTAGGACTTTGCCTTTGAAAATTCTAACCTTGTATTCTTCACTTTGTTCGCACAAAAGCTCGAAACAAGGCGCACTAACGACATTTGCTCTGATATTTTCGCTTTGTAAAAGCGCGGCAGCTTTTAGGCAGATTCCTACTTCACTACCGCTAGCTACTAGCGTGATATCGGCGTTTTCGCACTCTTTGATTAAATACGCGCCGTTTTTTGCCTCGCCAAATACAGCCTTTGGCAAAGCCTCTAAGCCTTGGCGTGAGCAAACAAAGGCAGCAGGGGCGTTTGTGGCCAGTGCTGCGCGCCAGCACTCTACATTTTCGTTGCCGTCAGCCGGACGGAAGGTGTAAAAATTCGGCATTGCGCGGAAGGTTGAGAGTTGCTCGATTGGCTCGTGAGTCGGACCGTCCTCGCCTACACCGATACTATCGTGAGTGAAAACAAAATAGTGTCTTAGGCTCATAAGTGCCGCCATTCTCGCGCTATTTTTGAGATAGTCGCTAAAAATAAAAAATGTCGCAGAAAATGGGATAAACAGCCCGTATCTGGCAATAGCGTTGTTTATCGCAGCCATTGAGTGTTCGCGGATCCCGAAGTGGAAATTTTTGCCATACGGGAAGTCACCAAAGCCCTTTAATTCGGTCTTGTTAGAGGCTGCTAGGTCTGCGCTTCCGCCTATGAAGCTAGGAAGCGCGGCAGCGATTGCGTTTAAAATTTTGCCATTGCTATCGCGCGTAGCGACCTTTTGACCGCTAAAATCAGGGAATTGTATAGCGTCAAAATTTGGATTTTGAAGTGAATTTAATAAATTTTTCTTCTCTGCGCTTAAATTTGCGATTTTTTCGTTCCATAGTTTCTCAGCCAAATCGCCCTTTTCTACGGCTGCGCGAGTGGCGAAAAGCACATCTTCGCTCACGCTAAAACTCTCATCAGGGTTAAAGCCCAGTGCCTCTTTGGCTCTTTTTATGAGATCCTCACCCAAAGGTGCGCCGTGAGTTTTGTGGCTACCTTCTAGCTCCAATGCACCCTTGCCGATAGCGGTATTTGCGATGATTAGGTATGGTTTGGTTTTGTTTTTGGCCTCGTCTAGGGCAAATTCGATTTGGTCGAAATTGTGTCCGTCTATGCGAGCCACCTCGAAGCCTTGGGCTTCGAAGCGAACCTTGATATCCTCGTCCCACGCAATCGAAGTTGAGCCATCTATCGTGATTTTGTTGCTATCGTAGATAATGACTAGATTATCTAGGCTGTGGCAACCTGCCAGCGCGCATGCTTCGTAGCTGATACCTTCCTCTAAATCGCCGTCCCCGCAAAGGCAATAAATTTTATGATCGATTACCTTTGTGTTTTCGTCATTTAGCAAATTTGCAGCGTATTTTGCCGCCATTGCAAAGCCCACAGCGTTTGCCACGCCTTGACCTAGCGGACCTGTGGCGATTTCTACGCCTGGGGTTGTGATTTCTGGGTGACCTGGGGTTTTGGAGTGAAGCTGACGGAAATTTTTCAAATCTTCCAGCGCGATATCATAGCCACTAAGATATAGATAGCTATATACCAAAGCACTTGCATGACCGCCGGAAAATACGAGGCGATCGCGGTTTAGCCAGTTTGGGTTTTTTGGATTATGCACTAGCTTTTCCATAAGCACGCTCATCACATCGCTTAGCCCCATAGGAGTGCCCGGGTGGCCAGAATTAGCCTTTTGGATCATATCCGCACTCAAAAATTTAATGGTGTTTGAAATTTTACTTCTCATTTTTATCCTTTCAGATATTTGTTTATCAAATTTGATACTAAATTTTGCAAATTTTCACTCTCATCGCTCATGCTTTCTTCGATTTGCGAAATGAGTGAGTTTTTATACTCTTTGGCGCGTTCGACGCCGAGTAAATTTGTAAAAGAATTTTTATCCGTGTCGTGCATAGTAGGCTTTCCTGCGGTTTGGGAGCTTTGCGTAGCGTCGATGATGTCATCTTGTATCTGAAAAGCTAGTCCCAAATTTAACCCGACGCCATAAAATTTCCTCGCCTTTTCATCGCCCAAACCCGCTATAACAGCGCCTAGTTCAAACGAAGCGGCTATTAGGGCGCCTGTTTTGTGAAGGTGCAAAAATTTTAAATCTGATATTTCTAAGTGTTTTTTCTCAAAATAACAATCAATCGCTTGACCTAAAACCATGCCCGCCGAACCAGCATTTTTGGCTAAAATTTCAACGCATTTTACCTTAATATCTGCGCTTAAATTTGACTTAGAAATCACCAAAAACGCGTCAGTATTTAACGCGTCGCCCACAAGTATCGCTGTAACCTCATCGTATTTTTTGTGTATGGTTTGATGAGCGCGTCTAAAATCAGCATTGTCCATAGCAGGTAAATCATCATGGATTAGTGAGTATGTATGCACCATTTCTAGGGCTTTTGCGACAGGCAGGGCGTCTGCAAATTTATTTTTATTTATAGCAGCGACCACGCCAAGAAGCAGTTGAGCGCGAAAATGCTTCCCACCAGCACCCAACATATAATTTAACGCCTCTTCGAAATATGGGTGAAAGCTAGGTGCATGAAGTGGGTTTTCGCGCAAATACTCTTTAAATTCCTTTAAAATTTCCATTTTTATTCCTAATTCGCGCCAAATCCGCCTAGTCCGCCAAGACCGCCTAGCATGGCAGTTGCGGCGTTTTTCTTTTCGTTTTCTATGAGTTTTACGGCGTCATTTATCGCTGAGATTAGCAAAATTTGCAAGCTATCTTTATCCTCCAAAAGGCTATCGTCAATCTCCACATCCAAAACCTCGCCAGCGCCGTTGATTTTGATAGCGACCATACCAGCACCGACTTTGACGCTAAATTCTTTTTTGGCGTTTTCTTCTTGGATCTGCTTTGCCTTTTCTTGCATTTGCTCGATCATTTCGCCCATTTTAGAAAAATCCATTCCCTCAAACATCTCTTACTCCACAATCTCATTTTTTTCATTTACATGCACGATTTTTGGTCTGAATTTTTTCGCCTCGTCTGGCTTCATTTGCGCATAACTTACGATGATTACCACATCACCCACACAAACTTTGCGCGCAGCCGCGCCATTTAGGCAAATCTCGCCCTTTTTCTCGCCCTCGATGATATATGTGCTAAATCGCTCGCCGTTGTTGATATTTAAAATTTCAACCTTTTGAAACTCTATCATACCGCTGGCTTTTAAAAGCTCCTTATCAATCGTAATCGAGCCGACATAATTTAAATTTGCGTCCGTTACACGGGCTCTGTGAATTTTGCTTTGAAGCATTGTTATTTTCATTTTTGCTCCTTTAAAATCTCTAAAACGACATCTTTATCGCTAAATGGATATTTTACGCCCTTGATTTCTTGGTAAGTCTCATCGCCCTTGCCCAAAATCACGACCACTTCGCCATTTTGCGCCAAATTTATCGCCTTTTTAATCGCCTCTTTGCGATCTGCGATTTTTGTGATTTTTTCTTTATCTCGCATGCCCTCTTCGATTTGGGCGATGATTTTTTGTGGATCTTCGCTTCGTGGATTATCGCTAGTGATGATTGCAAATTTAGCGAAATGCTCCACCATAGCCCCCATTAATGGGCGTTTTAGAGGATCTCTGTCGCCACCTGCGCCAAAAACCACGATTAGTTCGTTATCTTTGAGCGCATTTAGCACCTTTTCGATCCCATCTGGCGTGTGTGCAAAATCCACGATGACAAGGGGGTTTTTGGCTACTACTTGCACTCTACCCTCAACCCCTGCGAAATTTAATAGAGCTTTTGCTATATCTTTTTCGTTTTTATTAGTTAGCATTTTAACTGCGCCAAAGGCCGCTAGGGCGTTGTAAAGGTTAAATTCGCCGATTAATTCGCTAGAAATTTCAAACTCTCCATTTGGAGTTTTTATCATAGCGTCGATTGCGCCTTTTACGCTGTAAGCTAGCACGCTAAAAGTAGCTGGATTTTTCACGCCATAAGTTAGGGCATTTTTTAGGTTAAATTCGATATGGCCGTCGTCTTTGTTGATAAGCTTTGCGCTCTCATCGGCGAAAAACGAGCTTTTTACCGCGGCGTATTCGCCCATAGTTTTATGATAATCCAAATGGTCTTGGCTTAAATTTGTAAAAATTTTAAGCGCGAAATTTAGCCCCTCAATGCGGTTTTGCGCGATTGCGTGAGAGCTAACCTCCATGACGAAAAATTCGCACTTTTGCTTAGTCGCTTCTAGCAAATAACTCATCGTTTTAAAAACAGAACTTGTCGTAAGCCCCTTTTCATCGATCCTTTTATCATTTATGAAAGCCCCTCTGGTGCCACACAGCCCCACAGAATACCCCAAATCCAAAAGCATAGAATAAATCAGTGCTGCGGTCGTGGTCTTGCCATTGGTGCCGGTAATGCCTACGATTTTGATACCCTCATCAATCCCTAAAAGCGCCTTTGCTTCGCTAATAGAAATGATTTGTGCGCCGTTTTGCACAGCTTGTGCGCTAAATTTGGAATTTGCGCTAGTTTGCACAAAATAGCACCCGCTCTCGCACTCGCCCGAATTATCGGTGATAAAACTATTTTTAATCCCTATTTTCATTTTTTATCTTTTTTATAATCTCATCTAGGCGCAAATCCCCAGCGAAATGCTCCGAACTCGCCTCGATATAATTAATGCAAATTTCATCAAATCCATTTGCAAGCAAATTTTGCAAAAACTCAATCATCTCGTCTTTGTTCTCAACCGCGATTTTTGATGAAAAAATCACGCTCTCAAAGACATTTTTGAAGCTTCCGCTCTCCTTTACAGCGCGCATGAAATCTTTGTATAAAATCGCGTCTATCCCCTCTGCCTCATCTGAAAATTTCTTTGAAATTTCAGCATTTTTCTTAGCGATTTTTTCGTTAATTGAGTTTAAAATTCGAAACAAAACGCTAGGTTTTGGCTTAGGTTTTAGGGTGTAAAATTCATACAGCATCAAGGCCTCTTCTGGCTCGCTAAGCCCCAAATCGCAAAGCTCGATTAAAAACAAAAGCTCGTCGCTTGGTTTTTGCTCTTGCGCTAGGGCAAAAAATGTTTTAGCAAACTCAAATTTGCCAGATTTTAGGGCGTTTAGCCCTTTTGATTTATAGCTCAAAATTCTCGCCTTGTGGGATATTTACGACGCTAAGTTCTGGGTGGATATCCATACGAAGCTGTCTTTCTACGCCAAATTTCAGCGTCTGTCCGCTAGCAGCGCAACCATGACAATGTCCTGTTAGCGTAACATACACAACGCCGTTTTTAATGCCACGAAGCTCCATATCACCGCCGTCGTTTTGTAGCATTGGGCGGATAGTATCGAGGCTAGCCTTGACAGGATTTAAAAGCTCTTCATCGCTAAATGGTATCATTAAAATTCCTTTAAATTTGCTCTTTAATTGCTTTTTGGCGCGTCTTTTGCCATGATTTTATCGCCTAGGGTTTGTAGATTGCTTAGGCTTTTTAGGTGGAAAAACGCTAGCTCCAAATAGCCTTTGCGCGCAAATTCGGCTAGTTTTTTATCATCTAGGCCCAAAAGTTTCTCGCGGTTTAGTATCAAAAAGCCGTTTAATAGCGTAATCGTCTCGCCGTCTTTTTGGATATTTAGCTCTTTTGCCTCCAAAACGCCAGCCTCTTTTAGCTCTTTTGCAGCCTCGCTAGTAATGGCGTTTAGCTCCCAGTAGTTTTTCATTACGCTTTTCAAATTTTCCAAAAACTGCGTTGGTTTGCCGTCTTCAAACAGCGCCTCGCCCTCGCCTTTGATTTGTTTGGCGTCCTCATCGAAGCAAATCACCATGCGATCTTCGATTTTGGCTAGGAAAAATGGGTAGTTTTGGATAGCTGATGGCACCATGCCTTTGTAGCTTTTGTCGATTAAAAGGTTTTTTGAACGGCCTAGAAGTGCTACCATTTTTGGCTCAGGTTCGTTTGTAAAAACGATGACTAATTTATCAGAACACGCTGGAACCTCAGGCGCGATTACAGGCACAAACGGCTCGTTTGGAATCGCGTCTGCGTGGTATTTTAGGTCTGCGTGTTTTACGCTATCGAGTATAACTGGTCTCATGATTTGTCCTTAAATAAAAAATATCCCGCGATTATACTAAATTTAGGATTAGAATAAAATTTATTATGGCGCGAAATTTGCGAATTTAGCGTTTAAATTTTCAATTCATTACAAATTTAAATTTAAACGCTTTGATTTTATTATTGTAGGGATTTGGTCTATGTGATTTCAGGCAAAACAGCGAAATTTGCTTAAAATCCTAAATTTTCGTTGATCAAAATCACTTCGTATTCACAGCCATACGGCGGATAGTAAAATATGCTAAACCCCCTGCACATGCGCTCTTTGCTCTTGCAATCGTAGCATTTATCGCCATTAGCCACGCACGGGGTTTTTGATTTAAAGCGATTTGTATTTTTCACGGCAGCTATGTTTCTAGCCCTGCTCATCGCGCTATCAAAATCTGGCGCGATTTTGTTTTTGCCCACGATGAAATAGACCTTTTTGTGCCCGTAGCAAATCGCTGCTATGCGGTTACCGGTGCCGTCGATGTTGATGATTTCGCCGTCTTCTGAAATGCCATTGACAGACGAGATATAAACATCGGTCGTAAGGGCTTTTTTGCGCGTTTCATCGACGCTGAGATTTTTGTCAAGTAGCCAGTGCCAGTAGGTTTCGTTGTGCTCTCTGAGGCTCTCATACAGCCCCATTTCCTTTACGCTCATCGAACCGCCAAAGCCCACACTGACATCGTGGATATAGATATTTAGATACTCCACAGCCTTTTCTTTGCTCTCAAAAGCGCTGACCTTGTAGCCTAATTTTTCCAAATTTTTGGTTATTTTGTCGAAATTCATTTCTGCCCCTTGAAATAAAATTTGGTTATTTTATCAAAATTTGCAAAAATTTTAGCCGTTTTGGACGCGCTCTGATATATTTAGCTAAAAATTACAAATCAATCCAAAATTTCCACAATTCCATTTTTGCCATCTACGCGCACTTTTTGCCCGTTTTGCAAAATTTGCATTACGCTTTTTACAGCCATGACAGCTGGTATTTTCATCTCTCTTGCGCTAACTGCCCCATGCGATAAAACACCGCCACTTTCGGTAATCAGTGCTTTTGCGCTGTAAAAAAGTGGCGTCCAAGCCGGATTTGTCGTCCGCGCAACAAGGATAGAGTTTGGTATAAAATTTGCAAAATCATCGCTACTTCGCACCACGCAAACACTTCCTTCTGCCACACCCATGCTAGCAGGAAGCCCTTTTAGGATTTTGGCATTTGGGTTAAACTCGCTCTTTTCATCGGCCGATAAATCCCATTTCGGGGTCAAATTTTTGTTTTTCAAATACGCGGTTTTATTCGATTGAATCTCGCTTGCTAGACTTTCATACTCGCCAGATTTTACCGCGGTTTCTAGCGTTTGTAAATGCGCGAAAAATAGATCATACGGCTTGGCGATGATATGTTTTTGCGCCAATTTTTCGCCAAGGGCTTTTATGCCTTTTCTCATCATCGGAGTTAGTCTGGTGGTTTGGTAGTGTTCTTCATCATCAAGCATAGTGTAAATTTGGACTAAATTTGCAAATTCAAGGGTAAATTCTTGCAAATTTTTTGGCACTGCGTTTAAAATTTCACTAAGAGCTTTATTTGTTTTGGCTGAAATTTCGCTAGATTTGTTTTTGTGTTGCATGACAGGATTGTTTAAGATATTTTTTATATTATCCAAAACTATGTGTGGCGCCTCAGCCCATGTAGGAATATACGAGTCAAACTCGACCTCTCTGTGTCCGTGCAAATCTATAAATTTTTCAAATTTGGCTTTAAAATCGCTAAATTTATCGAGTAAATTTTCGCTTAAAATTTGCCTTGAATTTCGTGAAATAAAAATATCTTTTAGCTCACTATTTTGGGCGACATGCGAGGCTAAGCTTAAAATTTCATTATTTATCAGGCTGGTTTTGGTTTGCGCTGTGCATAGAGCATCAAACCACGAAGCAGCCCTGCTCTCATCGATCATTTGCAAAAATCGCATAAAAAATTTATAAATCATAAACTGCGTTATTGATATTGCGATATTTGGCTTGAAATACTCTGTGCCGATACAAACTAAGTTTTGAATAAATTCCCAAATTTCTTTTTCGCTTTTATTGTCTAAATTTTGGGCTTTTAAACCGCCTATTTGCAAGAGATAATTCGATAAGTTTATATTCCAAGAATTAGGCAAAGAAAAAGCGTAGCTAAATTTTTGTTTCAAACTAGGCAAAATTTGGGCTAATTGCTCTAAATTTTTTACATTTAAAGGTGGGGTTTGCATATACAAATTTACCGCGTTTTGGTTGCCATAAATGTAGTTGTCAAACATTGCAAACCATTTGCCGTTAAATGGTGGAAGCCCCATTAACTCAAACGAGTGTTTTAGCGAGATATGAAAGGCCAAATCCACATAATCCCAAGTCAGCGGAGTTATCACGCTTGGATAGCGTTCTGCGGCTTCATCTCTGGTGAAGTGTGGCACGATTGTCGTTATGGGGCGAGATTGCAAAAGATAGAGCTTATTATCCTTTATCGCCCACTCTATGTCTTGGACGAAGCCGTAATGCGCGCTTGTTTTTATATTTAACTGCGCGATTTGTTTTAGCTCATCTTCGCTAAGACAAGCCAAATTTGCTAAATTTGGTTGAATTTCGCTCTCATAAGTGCCATTTTCTCCCCATAAAATGGATTTTTGCTTGTTTGCGATAACGCTTGAAATCAAATTTAGAGAATTTTTGTCTATGTGGTATTCATCGACATCGTATTCCCCACACACCACAGACTCACCAAGTCCGTAGTTTGCGTTGATTAAAATTTCGTCAAAATTTCCATTGACTGGATTTATGGCAAAACTCACACCGGCTTTATCTGCAAAAATCATCTCCTGCACGACCACAGCCATATCGGCATTTTCTTGCGCAAAACCTTGTTTGTGGCGATAGGCTATGGCGCGAGGAAGCCAGAGCGAGATGAAACACTCTTTGATTTTTTGCGTAATTTCATCTATGCCTTTTTGGTTCAAAAATGTATCGTGCGCCCCTGCAAAAGCCGAATTTGCAAGATCTTCTAGCGTAGAAGATGAGCGAACGCTGTAAGATTTATTTGCGCCAAGTAGCGCTAAATTTTCTTTGATTTCATCTTTCAAATCATCTGGCAGAGGCAAATTTAATAGCTTTTTTCGTAAATTTTCGCTCTGTTTTTCTAAAATTTCTAAATTTTCATATTCGAAATTTAACTCTAAATTCGCATTTGCGATAAATTTCTTATACGCACTAGCTGTAACGATAAAACCCTGTGGCACAGCAAAACCAGCTTGACTCATTTTGGCTAAACTTGCACCTTTTCCGCCACAAAGCGCGATATTTACGGCTTTTGGGTCGTTAAATTTTAATATATTCATTTTTTTCCTTTACGCAATAAAAACAAATCGTAGCTAGCATAATACCTACAATGCAATCGATTAAATAATGATAGTGCAAATACACCGTAGAAACCCAAAGTAGCAGTGTCGGGATTAGCCAAATGCGAAATTGTTTTTTATCAAATTTGAAATTAAAAAG
This sequence comes from Campylobacter sp. VBCF_04 NA7, assembly GCF_027737405.1. Lineage (NCBI taxonomy): Bacteria > Pseudomonadati > Campylobacterota > Epsilonproteobacteria > Campylobacterales > Campylobacteraceae > Campylobacter > Campylobacter sp. VBCF_04 NA7. The sequence goes on along the minus strand of NZ_JAOVTT010000002.1, from coordinate 162,252 downwards.
CAAAATAAAGCACGAAACACCACAATGCAGACTTGGGAAAACATCGGTTAGATTGCTGCCTTTGGCGTAGTTTTCGTTTAATAAATCAAAGAAAAAATATCCTTGTAAAGGGGAGTGAAATTTCGGAGCCAAAAACTCATACGGTCCGATTGCTGGGACAAAAATATAACCCAAAAACCCGGCAGCATAAAGGCTCATAAGGCCGATATAAAATTTTGCGGTTAAATCTTTTTTAAAAAGATAATAGATAAAAAAGAAAAGCAGTTGTGGCAGAAATAAAAGATAAAAAAATGCAAAAATTTCAGTTAAAGTTTCGCTATGAAATTTTTGCAAATACAAACCCACAAAATCCCCAAATAGCGCACAATCAACGCTGTATAAAAATGCGTCTTTTTTGCCACTAGGATTAATGATGGGCGAAATGTATCTAAGCAAGACAAAGATTAAATTCATTAAAAATACATAAAATCCAAAACGCAAAATTTGGCTTTTGCTAGAAATATTATAAACTATCGCACCTATGCAAACCGCGCAAAACACGCTAAATCCGTAGCCACCAAAAAACAAAAGCCTAATTAGCAAAATTCCGAAAAACGCAAGCCAGAGTATTTCATGCGGTAAGATATTTTTATAAATTTGTGCAAATTTCATTTTCTAATCTCAAAAAGTTTTTTCTTGCGTTTGGAAAAATTGCTAAGTTTAAAATAGCAAAAAGGTGTTTTTTAAAAGCGCCGTATAATCTAAACCCAAATAGCGAAAAAATCAAGGCAAAAATCACAACCAAAGCCCCAAATCCTCCACCAAAAACTACACCCAAAACAGCCAAAATAAAGTAAAAAACCGCCCCGATTCCATATCCTACAATAATTTTATATAGCGATATAGTGTGGATTTCCTCTGATTTTTTGCCCGCGAAAAACGCACAGATTATGGGGATAAAATTTAGCGCAAATGTCGGCAAAACCACAACCGAAGTTATAAATAAAGTCCAAAAAGCAAGGAGGATATTTTTTGGATAAATTGCAATTTTTTTGTAAAAAAGTAGATTTTTGCCTTTTATTTTTTCTTCGTAAATTTGCAAATTTTGCACCAAATTTGTAAAATTTCGCTTTTGTAATTTTAATAAAATTTCGCCGTAATTTTTGCTCTCATCAAACAGCGTGGCTAAAATAGCGATTTTATGCGCATTTTGCATATCTTTTTCGCTTTTGTAGCTGGTTAAAATTTTTTCAAAATTTTGGGTTAAGTTTGTTTGAATTTCATCTGAATTTATGGAATTTACGATAATTTCCTCGCCCGAATTTACAAAAACCTTTCCGCCCATACAGGTCGGATCATCGTAAAATATCGCAAACGGCGTGATTGCAAGGGATTTTTTATTTTGTTTTACAAAGGTAGCACTAAGCGTAGAAATTCCCTTTTCGAAAGGCAAATGCGATAATCCAAGCGAACTTGTGCCTTCTGGAAATATGCAAAGCGGAGTGTGATTTAGGGTGTTTAGCATATTTTTAAAGGCTCGTATATTTTTTTGTTTGTATGTTTTTGGTTCGTCTTTTTCGCGAAAAATCGCAATTCCTGGAAATAAAATTTTTAAAAAGAAATTCCTTTGAAGGGACTTTGCAAGAGTAAAAACTGCATTTTTAAAAATGTATGAATAAACCCAGCCATCAACCGCCCCGTTTCTGTGTGAAAGGGCGAAAATTTTGGCGCACTTGGCGCGATTTGTGGCAAATTTGTCAAATTTGGTAATTTTTCGAAAATATGAATTTACTATAATCCAAACTAAAATTTTAGAAATCACTTCTGCTCTTTGAAAATAAAATAAGCAGGTATTTTACAATAAATTTTATAAAATTTCTACGCTTAATAAGTAAATTTAAAGCTAAATTTGGATAAATTTACCATTTTTTGCAACTAACTGCGTGAAGAAGTGTTTTCAAAATCACCGCTATTTTGAAAACAGTTGGTTTGATACTTTCGCCTGAAATTCGTTAAACCTAAGTGCAAGTTGCATTAAGCGGAATAAAATTTTAGGAGTCTAGGATGAAAGTTCGTCCTTCTGTTAAGAAGATGTGCGACAAATGTAAAGTCGTCAAACGCAAAGGTGTTGTCCATGTAATTTGTGACAATCCAAAACATAAACAAAGACAAGGATAAGTTATGGCTCGTATCGCAGGTGTTGATTTACCAAAGAAAAAAAGAATTGAGTATGGTCTAACTTATATCTATGGTATAGGTCTTTTCACTTCAAGAAAAATTCTTGATGCCACTGGCATTTCTTACGACAAAAGAGTTGCTGATCTAAGCGAAGATGAGGCTGCTACAATCCGCAAAGAGATCCAAGAAAACTATATGGTTGAGGGTGATCTTAGAAAAGAAGTTGCGATGAATATCAAAGCTTTGATGGATTTGGGTGGTTATAGAGGTTTAAGACACAGAAAAGGTCTTCCTGTTCGCGGTCAAAAAACAAAGACAAATGCTAGAACCCGCAAGGGCAAACGCAAAACTGTCGGCGCGGCAACTAAATAAGGATTGAGAAATGGCAAAAAGAAAAGTTGTTAAGAAAAAAACCGTTAGAAAAAATATAGCAAAAGGTATCGTTTATATCTCTGCTACATTTAATAACACAATGATTACAGTTACAGACGAAATGGGAAATGCTATCGCATGGAGCAGTGCTGGCGGACTAGGATTTAAAGGCAGCAAAAAATCAACTCCATACGCAGCTCAACAAGCAGTAGAAGATGCGCTTGGCAAAGCAAAAGAGCATGGCATTAAAGAAGTTGGTATCAAAGTTCAAGGTCCAGGTAGCGGTAGAGAAACTGCTGTAAAGAGCGTGGGTGCTATTGAGGGTATTAAAGTTACATTTTTAAAAGACATTACTCCTTTGGCTCACAATGGTTGCAGACCACCAAAACGCCGCCGCGTATAATAAATTTAGGAGAATATAATGGCTAGATATACAGGACCAGTTGAAAAATTAGAAAGAAGACTAGGCGTTGATTTATTTATGAAAGGCGAAAGAAGACTAGCTGGAAAAAGCGCTCTTCTAAAAAGACCTTATGCGCCAGGCCAACACGGACAAAGACGCGCTAAACTTAGCGAATACGGCTCACAACTAAGAGAAAAACAAAAAGCTAAATTTATGTATGGCGTAAGCGAGAAACAATTCCGCAAACTATTCGCAGAAGCTGCTCGTCGCGATGGAAACACAGGTGCGATTTTAATCCAACTATTAGAGCAAAGACTTGATAATGTAGTTTATAGAATGGGCTTTGCTACAACTCGCCGTTTTGCAAGACAACTTGTAACTCACGGACATATTTTAGTCGATGGAAAAAGACTAGATATCCCATCATACAATGTAAAAGCTGGACAAAAAATCGAAGTTATCGAAAAAAGCAAAAACAATCCTCAAATTTCAAGAGCTATTGATTTGACAGCTCAAACAGGTATCGTTGCTTGGGTCGATGTAGAGAAAGAGAAAAGATACGGAATTTTCTCACGCGTTCCAGAAAGAGATGAAATAGTTATTCCTGTCGAGGAAAGATTTATCGTAGAGCTTTACTCTAAATAGTAGGTGAAACATGAGAAAAATTACAACATCAGCTCATATGCCAACTGAATTAAAGGTTGAAAATGTCAGCGAAAATGTTGCTAAAATCGTAGCATATCCTTTTGAGACAGGATACGGCGTCACTCTGGCTCACCCTTTAAGAAGATTGCTATATACTAGCACTGTCGGATTCGCTCCGACTGCTGTCAAAATCGAGGGTGTAACCCACGAATTTGATAGTATGAGAGGTATGCTCGAAGATGTTGCTGCATTTATCATAAATTTGAAAAGCCTAAGATTTAAAATCAAAGGCGATTCAAAAAGAGAGGTTGTAGAATACAGCTTCAAAGGACCAAAAGAGATTTGCGGAAGCGATCTTGCCAACGATTTGGTCGATGTAGTAAATCCTAGCGCATATTTGGCTACTATTAACGAAGATGCCGATTTGAAATTTACTCTAATCGTAGAAAAGGGCATTGGTTATGTTCCAAGCGAAGAGATAAGAGACACTCTTGATAGCGATTATATCGCGCTTGACGCTTTCTTTACGCCTGTTACAAAAGCAGTGTATGATATCGAAAATGTCCTAGTCGAGGATAACCCAGACTTCGAAAGAGTAGTATTTACGATCACAACTGACGGACAAGTAAGCGCAATCGACGCATTTAAAAATGCGTTAGAGGCTATGTATCAACAACTAAGCGTTTTCAAAGGCATAGTAAATATCAATATTTCTGATACTTTGGGAAAACAAATCCCTACAAATTCAGAATTTGCTAAATTATTTGAAAGCATTAATAGTTTGAATTTAAGCGCAAGAAGCTTTAACTGCTTAGAAAAAGCCGATATTAAATTTGTCGGTGAAATCGCTATTATGAGCGAATCAGAGCTAAAAGACCTTAAAAATTTAGGTAAAAAATCTCTTGAAGAGATTAAAGGCATTATGGAAGAAATCGGTTATCCATTGAGTAATGATAAACCAGAATTTTTAAGCAAAAAAGATAGCCTTAAACAAAAGCTTGAAGAGCTTAAAGCACAATCAAAAAATTAAGGATAATAAATGAGACACAATCACGGATATAGAAAGCTAGGTCGCACTTCGTCTCATCGTGCTGCACTGCTAAAAAATTTAACTATCGCACTAGTAAATAGCGGCAAAATCGAGACAACGCTTCCTAAGGCAAAAGAGCTTAGAAGTTATGCTGAAAAACTAATCACAAGAGCTAGAAAAGGCGATAGCGAAGCTCATAGATTTGTTTTTGCTGCATTACAAGACAAAGGCGCAACAAACAAACTAGTTACCGAAATCGCTCCAAAATACGAGGGCGTAAATGGTGGCTACACTCGCATCATCAAAACTCGCGTTCGCCGTGGCGACGCAGCTGAGATGGCATACATCGAGCTAATTAGCAAATAATCAAAATTCGGGAGAAATCCCGAATTTTAAATTTTAAAATTTTTCAAATTTCCCTTTAAATTTCAACCTTTAAATTTAGATTTTAATCCCAAATTTACGCAAAATATTGTAATATTTCGACTTTTAAAAGCCTCAAAAATAAAAAAAGGAAAAAGTTGCAAATCCAAAATGATTTTTTAAAAAAACTAATTGATTTAAGGCACAAAATCGCCTTTGGCCTTATCCTTATCATCGCCTGTGCGCTAATGGCGTATTCAAAGAGCTTTATGACAATCGCCTTTGGAATTTGCATTTTTATCTTTGCGATAAATTTGCTAAACCAAGCCCTAAGCGGTCTAAGCATAATTGAAAATTTCTTACACAGCGTAACTTCTAGCAAATTTAAAAGCTTCCTTTTTGGGTTTATCACGACCTTTGTCATGCAATCAAGTGGCCTAGTTAGCGTGCTTGCGATATCGTTTTTAAGCGCGGGGCTAATCGGGCTTAGCGCTGGGCTAGCTATCATTTGCGGGGCAAATTTAGGCACGGTTTCTGGCGGTTGGCTCTTTGCGCTGGGGCTAAAAACGCAAATCGCATACTACGCAATGCCTCTGATAATCCTAGGCTCGCTGTTTTTATTCACCAAAAACCAAAATTCCAAAAGTTTTGGCTATTTTTTATTTAGCTTAGGGCTTTTATTTTTAGGAATCCACTATATGAAGGGCGGATTTGAGGAGATCAAAGAGACGGTCGATCTAGCAAAATACGCTATGAGCGGGTTTGGCGGGCTTTTGATTTACACATTTGTGGGTATTGTCATTACGATACTGACTCAGAGCTCGCACGCCACGCTCGCCCTTGTCATCGCAGCTCTTGGCGCGTCGCAAATAAGCTACGAAAACGCAATCGCAATCGCCATTGGCTCAAATATCGGAAGCACAATCGTGGCAGTCATCGGCTCGCTTTCAGCAAATTTCGACGGGAAAAGGCTAATGCTTGGCCATGTGATTTTCAATGTCGCCACAGCTGTTTTGGTGATCGCACTGATAAAATACTTTGTGCTTGCCACAGACTGGGTGAGTGCGTATGTGGGGATAAAAAGCGATGATTACGCGCTCAAACTCGCTGTTTTTCACACGATTTTTAATACTTTTGGGTGCATGATTTTTTATCCACTGATTTCAAAACTCGAAATTTTACTAAACAAAATCATCACCGGCAAGGTCAAACGCGCCAAAATCATCAAGGCAAAATTTCTCGATGAAAACGCGCAAAAGGTGCCAAATACCGCATTTATCCTGCTTATCAAAGAAATGGGCAGGTTGTATTCTAACACCGTCTCAATCGTGGCAAAATCAATCAGCATTAGCAAAAATGACCTTAGCTCAGAGCTTGGCTCGGCTGAGATTATCGCCAAACGCTCGAAGCCAAAGGAGATAAATTTCGATGAGCTTTACGAAAACCGCTTCAAAGAGCTTTACTCGCAAATCACAGACTATCTCATCGGCGCTAGCGCAAACGCCAAAGACAGCGATTTGACGCGCTTTATGAATATCCGCAGGGCAAGCCTGCTTTTAGCCGAAACGCTAAAAGATGTCAAACTAATCCAGCCAAATATCTTTAAATTTATGAGCTCATCGAACGAACATATCCGCGCCGAATACGACAAACTGCGCGCAAAAATCGTAAAAATGCTACGCATTATGGAGAGTTTGCGCGATTTCGAAATCGATAGCAAAGAGGGTATGAAGGAGCTTAGGGCGCTTTTTGAAGAATACCGCAAAAGCGCGCTTGCGCCCGATAAACTTCTAGCCGAAAAGCTCATTTCAAACAAAATGGCGACCTCGCTGATGAACGATATGGAGATCGTCAATGAAATCACTTCAAGGCTTTTAAAAATCGTGGAAATTACATTTAATTACGGCAAAGAAAACGATGATTTTGAAATCATACGCGATAATCTGCGCCCAAAAGAGGCGTGAAATTTCGCTTTTATAAAATTTTACTTTTGCATGAAATTTTACTTTTGCGCGAATTTGCTCTTTTAAATTCGCACCAAATTTAGCCCCTTTTGATAAAGGGGCATTTGGATTAATCCGCCAAATTTATCGTATCGATAATCTCTCTGGCATGGATTGCGTAGTCGTTGGCAAGGGCTTTTTGGAAAATTTCGGCTAGTTGCTCATACGAGCCATCACCTCCGCCGAAAAACTCGCTATCACCGAAATTTCTCTCGTTTGTAGAGATTGTTTTATTATAAATCGGCTTGCCGTTTTTTAGAATTTTAAGCTTCAAATCGTAGCTTATAAATGGCTTTGCTGTCACATCAAAGCCGTCTGCGCTATAAAAGCCAAATTTAAAATCGCTGATTTGCGGGACGATTAAAAGCGCACTAGGGCTTATGAGCTTTTCATCGCTTATCGTATTTGTTCGCACCAAATACGAGCCGATAAATCGCTTTGTCTCGCCTCCGACAAACTCGCCAAGGCTAAGGGTTAGATCCTTTTTTTTGCCAAGGCTAGTTGAAGAGATGAAAGTTTGCTCACTCATAATCTCAGCCGGGATATAAATTTGGGCTTCCTGCATGGCGTTTGCGACTAGGATATTTTCATCATACGGGGCGACATCTGCGCCGTTTTTGAACTCGGCCTTGTGCGCACAACCAGCAAAAAGTGCGCAAACAAGGGCAAAAGAAAAAAGCTTTTTCACGAAAATTCCTTTATTTTATCACTTTTACGACATCGTCAAATGCACGGCGTAGTTTTTTAGGCTGTGGATTTACGCGGTATCCAAACGGAAGCACGAGTGCCACACGGCGGTCGTTTGGCTCGTATCCTAGCACTCTTGTAAGTTCAAGTCTATCATCAATCCCCTCGATTGCGCAGCTATCAATCCCACGGCTTGCAGCCTCGTTCATCATAGTCATCGCTGCGAACATACACTGAGCGTGCGACCAGCCAAATAGCAATTCATCGTCATTTTTGAAATTTGCATTTAAAAATTCATCGTAGAATTTTACCCTTGCCTCGCGCTCTTCTGCGCTTTTGTCCTCACGGCGAGAAATCATTTTGGCGATGTATTCACTGCCGTTTTTGAGCTCAGAAATTTTCGCCATGATTACGACAAGGCGCGCTGAGGTGGTGATTTGAGGCTGTTTCCAGCAAAGATTGCAGATTTTTTGCTTCATTTCATCATTTTGTATAACCAAAAAATCCCATTGTTCAAGCCCAGTCGAGCTTGGAGCTAAAATTCCCGCTTCTAGGATTGCTCTGAAATCCTCGTCTGATATTTTTTTGTTTTCGTCAAAAATTTTGCATGCGTGGCGAAAATTTAAAATTTCTGTATGTGTCATACTCTCTCCTTATTTTAGTTTAATTATGTAGCCATTGGCGAAATTCTCAAAGCTAGCGTTTGATTCGCCGCTGATTTCGAGGGTGTAAAAGCCCTCATCTCTGGTGATATTAATGTCATAAAACCCGCCCACATTTACCATAAATCCAGCCTGACTAAGCTTCATTTCGTCCCTAAAAAGCTCGATTTTTGCAAATTTGCTTTTGTTTGTGTCGAGGGATTTGATCTCATCTTTTGTGATGATTTCAAGATTATGATTTTTGATAACGAACTGCAATTTATCATCAAATTTAATCGTCTCTAACGGCAAATCAAGGCGTGGCGTAAAATATGGCTTAGGCATAGAAATACCGCCGTTTTGCTCCAAATTTGGGTCGTTTGAAGTGACAGAAACATCTAAAATTTTAGAAAGCGCAGGTTTAGCTCGTGCGCTTAGCATAAAATCATCTCGCCAATCCACAGAGCGATTTATGTCGATGATTTTTTCCTGTGTTGCGCCGTTTTCGTCGCTGTAACGCACCACGATTTGCTCGATTACCTTGGCGTTTGAGGGGAGTGAAAACAGCTGCGAGGTGAAGTCATCTGGCGGGATTATGGGCTTTATGACTTGAAATTTAGGCGCACTTAAATTTTGCTCTGCGCTTGAATTTTTGTCTTTGTTTGTGGAATTGGCGTCTAAATTCGCGCTAGAATTTGTATCAGCCAGCAGTAAAACTGCGCATAAAAAGGGTAGTAAAATTTTCATTTAACCAAATCCGGATCTAGCAATCTGCGCTCCAAATATGTCTTTTGAAGCTCGGCATTTTCGCTTTTTAGCCTCTCGATATCCGAAAACAAAAACGCCTTTTGCTTTTGCAAATCTCGCAAAACCTCCAACGAGCGCTTGCCAAAAAGCACATCGTATAAGAAAAATCCAGCATAAGCGATAGCCACTAGCCCGCAAAGCGCAATGGCGATCTTTTTAAATGGCGATTCGATTTTTCTGAAATTTCTAGGTTTGCTAAATTTTGGCGAATTTTGAGAATTTGGGCTTTGCGAGGCGCTCGTTTTCGCGCCCGAATTTTGGCTAGAATTTGGCGTAAAATTTGCGCCCGAATTTGGCTTTTGCGCCGAATTTGCGCCAAATTCTTGCTCGTAGAAATCTCGGGCTAAATTTTCACTTTTGCCCTCTTGCTCATCGTAAAATTTAGCCCCGATTTGGCTTAAAATTTCGCTATCATCGCCAAATTGTGCGCGCTGGGCGTAAGAGCCAAGCTCGCGCGCACCACTACCCTTTTTTTTAAAAAGCATTATAGTTTATTGCCCAAAAATTCGTCGCTTTCGCACTCGATTTCAAGCAAGCGGTTGTATTTTGCGTTGCGCTCGCTTCTTGAAGTTGCACCCGTTTTGATTTCGCCTGTATTTAGCGCAACCGCAAAATCAGCGATAAATGCGTCCTCGCTCTCGCCGCTTCTGTGGCTCATAATGCAGCGATAGCCGTTGCGTTGCGCTAGGCGGACGGTTTGCATGGTTTGGCTAACAGAGCCAATTTGATTTGGTTTAATCAAAATCGCGTTTGCTACGCCTTTTTTGATACCTTCTAGCAAAATTTTCTCGTTTGTTACAAACAAATCATCGCCTACGAGTTGCACTTTTTTGCCAAGGCGCTCGGTTAGCTTTTTCCAGCCGTCCCAGTCGTCTTCGCTTAGACCATCTTCGATAGAGAAAATTGGGTATTTTTCGCACAAATTCGCGTAGTATTCGATTAGCTCTTCGCTTGTGAATTCTCTGCCTTCTAATTTGTATTTTCCGTCCTCGTAAAGCTCGCTAGAAGCGACATCTAGGGCGATTTTAATCTGCTCGCCTGGTTTATATCCAGCCTTTTCAATCGCGCTCATAATGATTTTAATCGGCTCTTCGTTGTCTTTTAAATTTGGCGCGAAACCGCCCTCATCGCCCACAGCTGTGCTATGACCTGCGTCGTTTAGAATTTTCTTTAAAGTTTGATAAATCTCGGCTGCTGCGCGCAAAGCGTCGCTGAAATTATCGAAACCAAACGGCATAATCATAAATTCTTGGAAATCCACGCTGTTGTTTGCGTGTGCGCCACCATTGATAATATTAAACATCGGCACTGGCAAAATACTAGCGTTCGCCCCACCCAAATAGCGATATAGTGGCATATTTAGGCTTTTTGCAGCCGCTCTTGCAACCGCCATGGATACGCCTAAAACAGCATTTGCGCCTAAATTTGAGTAGTTTTCGGTGCCGTCAAGCTCCAACATAGTATCATCGATAAATTTTTGATTATACGCATCGGCTCCCACGATTGCCTCAGCGATTGTTTCATTTACATTAGCGACCGCTTTTAGCACGCCTTTTCCGCCAAATCTCGCGTCTTTATCGCGCAACTCCAAAGCCTCTCTTTTGCCAGTGCTTGCCCCACTTGGCACTACTGCGCTCGCTACCGTGCCGTCGCTTAGCTCGACTGTAGCTTTGACCGTCGGATTACCTCTGCTATCTAAAACCTCGATTGCATACACATTTTCTACGAATACCATTATTCTTCTCCTTTATCATCATCGCTAGAATCGCTTAAATTCACGCCTTCGCTTCCCATTTGTTCTTTTATTTTGCCTAGAATTTCATCAGCCACGCTTGGGTTATTTTCTAGGTAAATTTTGGCATTTTCTCTGCCTTGACCAAGCTTCGTATCGCCATAGCTAAACCACGCGCCACTTTTATCGACAATGTCGAGTTTGACGCCATAATCGATTAACTCGCCGACTTTGGAAACGCCCTTACCAAACATAATGTCAAATTCTGCCACTTTAAACGGTGGAGCGACCTTGTTTTTGACCACTTTTACCTTCGCGCGGTTGCCGATTGGCTCTTCGTTTTGTTTAAGAGTGGCAATTTTGCGAATATCAATACGCACTGATGAGTAAAATTTCAGCGCATTTCCGCCTGTGGTGGTCTCTGGCGAGCCGTATCCTGTCATACCGATTTTCATACGAATTTGGTTGATGAAAATCACCGTTGTTCCCATTTTATGCACGACACCTGTGAGTTTGCGAAGTGCTTGGCTCATAAGGCGGGCTTGAAGTCCTACATGCTGATCGCCCATATCGCCGTCGATTTCGCTCTTTGGCGTAAGCGCTGCGACGCTATCTACAATTATCAAATCAATCGCGCCACTTTTGGCTAGGGTTTCGACGATATCAAGGGCCTGCTCGCCAAAGTCTGGTTGGCTCACATACAAATTGTCTGTATCTACGCCCAAATTTGCGGCGTATTTGACATCTAGCGCGTGCTCGGCATCGACAAAAGCGCAAATTCCGCCAGCCTTTTGGCACTCGGCGATGATATGAAGTGTCAAAGTAGTTTTACCAGAGCTTTCTGGTCCGTAAATTTCGATAATTCTGCCCTTTGGCACGCCACCGATTCCAAGGGCGATATCAAGGCCGACTGAGCCTGTGGAGATTGCGTCGATCGCCTCGACTTGCTTATCGCCAAGGCGAACCAAAGTGCCTTTGCCAAACGCTTTGTCAATCGATTTTAGCGCGGCGTCAAGGGTTTTTTTCTTTCCTTCGTCCATAGTATTCCTTAAAAAAAATTTACCGCTGATTTTAGCAAAATAACTTTAATAATAGGTTGTGTTATATGGCGAAATTTAACCCTTTTTTGTTATGATTGCACAAAATCAAATTTAAGGTAAGATTATGAAAAACATTAGCGTTGCTCACTCGCCCGATGCGGACGATATTTTTATGTATATGGCGATAAAATTTGGCTGGGTTGGTTCTTCGTGGCTGAGATTTTCTAACCACGCAGACGATATTCAAACGCTAAATTTAGCATCTTTGGCTGGGACTTACGATGTTTGTGCTATCTCTTTTGCGCTGTATCCAAAAATTTACGCTGATTACGCTCTACTTCGCACGGCTGTGAGCTTTGGCGAAGGCTATGGCCCAAAACTGATAAAGAAAAAAGGCGTGAAGCTAAAACCAAATTTCAAAGTCGCCCTAAGTGGCGAACACACGACAAATGCGATGATTTTTCGCATTGCTTACCCTAATGCTAGGATTGTTTATAAAAATTTCTTAGAGATCGAAAACGCCGTGCTTAGCGGCGAAGTCGATGCTGGGGTGCTGATACACGAAAGCATTTTGGATTTTTCTAGTGATTTGTGCGTGGAGCGCGAAATTTGGGATATTTGGAGTGAGTTAAACGGCGAAAATTTACCGCTTCCACTTGGTGGTATGGCACTTCGCCGCTCACTGCCACTCACAGACGCGATAGAGTGCGAAAGGGTGCTGACTGATGCCGTGCGGGTCGCTCACGCAAATAAATCTTTGCTATCAAAAATGCTAATTGAGCGAAATTTGGTGCGGGTTGATGATAAAAAATTAGAAAAGTATCTAGGGCTGTATGCAAATGAAAATTCGATTTCAATGAACGAAACGCAATTAAAAGCGGTGCAAAAGCTTTTTGATTTGGGCTTTTCGCATGGCTTTTATAGCGAACAAATTTGCGTAAGGGATATGCTGATACCAAGCGAGTATAAGGAAATTAGGAATTTGTAGAATTTTAAAATTTCGCAAAAATACTGCCCTGAAATTTTAAATTCGTGGCAATGACAAATCGAGTGTAAATTTTGCCTAATTTGTCATTGCGAGCGAGTGTAACGAGCGAAGCAATCCAGCCACGCCGTCAGGCGTTTTTTTTGAGTTGTAATTTTTTAATATATCATAAAAAATAATTTAATTTATAATTTAAGAATTTATATTTTTTTAATATAATAATAAAGTTATTTATACAAAAATTCATAAGGAATTTAATGAAAAAAATTATCTTAATTTTAATGTTTTTTTTGACAAATTTCATTTTTGCGCATAGATTAGACGAAATGATGTCAAATCATCTACAATCAATAGATTATACAAGTTGCAAAAGTTCTTCTCAATGTGTTTGGAATATTTTTGTTAATTGCGAAAAAGAAGAGTGTGAAAAAAGAAAGCAAGAATTACAAAATTTTTATGATGAAATTTTAGAAGAAGATATTTTAAATTTGGATATTGATGATGAAGATAAAGTTTTTTTAGAACTTGAAAAATCTTTTGTAACAAAGGATTTTTCAAATCTAAAATCAATGCTCGATAAAAATCCAAATTTAATAAATCAAGATTTGTTTTTTACTACAACAGAAGTGCCAGTGGCTCAAATGTGGGCTACACAATCTTTTGATAAAGAGCATTTTTATAATGTTTTAAATTTGCTTTTAAGCTATAAACCAGATTTGAATAGCAAATTAAAATATAAAGACAACACATTATTTGCTTCTTTAATAATATTTCCATTTGAAAACAAAGATAAAATTAAAATTTCAGATATGCTTTTAAAAAATGGTCTTAATATAAATCAACATAGTAAATACATAAGCAAAAAAAATAAATATCCAGAAAACAGTGTGCTAAATATTGCATTAATGTCTGATAATTTTGAAATGTTTTCATATTATTTAAAAAATGGAGTAATTGATGAGAAAATACTATTTTTTAGTATTTTTGACCCTATGGATAAATACAATGATGAATTGATGTCATATTGGAAAAATGGAATTGACAAAAACTATGAAAAACTTATAAATTCATTGGAATTTAAACAAGCGAAAAAAAATGGAATAAAATATTTGCGAGAATATCTAAAATACAGAAAATTAATGGAAGAAAAAGAAAAAGCTTTAATTGTTACAGCTAAATATGTTGCTCTATCAAATCACTTAGATGCTTTAAAAATTTTGATTGACAATGGAATTTTAGAAAATGAAAAAGCAAAAAATATCTTTATAAATTTTGCAAAAAACTATAATATGATAGAAATGTTGGATTTACTAAATAATGCCATTCATGTGGAACAAAAAATTGAGTTGCCGTCGCAAGAAAAATGATTTAAAATTTTAAAATATTGTATAATAACGCAAAAATTTTAAGGCATTATTGTGGCGAAAATTTATAAAGAAATTGACTTTTCTAAATATAGTTCGGTGAAAATCGGTGGCGTGGAAAAAGTTGAAATTTTAGACGAAAATAGCGAATTTAATGGCTTTGTAGTGGGTGGTGCAAATAATCTTTTAATCTCGCCTAATCCGCCACAATTAGGAATTTTAAGCGATAAATTTGACTTTATTTCGCTTGATGACGACATTTTAAAAATCGGTGCAAAAACAAAAAGCGGTAAAATTTACAATTTCGCAAAAAAAGAAAATCTCGCAAATTTCGAGTTTTTAAAAAATATCCCGGGCACACTTGGCGGTTTAATAACCATGAACGCAGGACTTATGGGCTTTGAAATCAGCCAAAATTTGCTAAGCGTTCGCACAAACAAGGGCGAATTTAGCAAAGACGAGTTAAATTTCGCCTATCGCCACAGCGAAATTAACGGAATTATTTTGGAAGCTAAATTTAGAGTTTCGCCCGGTTTCGACGCTATTTTAAGCGAACAAATCGCGCAAAAAAGGGCAAATCAGCCAAAAGGTGCAAGTTTTGGAAGCTGTTTTAAAAACCCGCAGGGCGATAGCGCTGGCAGGCTCATCGAAGCAGTGGGCTTAAAGGGCTTTCGTGTCGGCGGGTGCGGATTTAGCGAGATCCACGCAAATTTTCTTATCAATTACGGCGGTGCGACATATTTTGAGGCAATCACGCTTATAAATTTAGCCAAAATGCGCGTGAAAGCCGAATTTAGCGTGGATTTACACGAAGAAGTGGTGATTTTGTAACGCAGGGCTTGCGCGCGTTTGCGATAAATAAATTTTAAGCGAATTTGCGATATAGGCTAGCCAAATTAATCACGGAGTTTTTCATGACTTGCAAGCACGATTTTTATAACCATAAACCTATTATCCCAAGCCAAGCGTCGCACTCACACAGCCACTCTCATGGCAACTCGCACAGCCACGAGCATTTTCGCGACCACGCTCACTCGCACCACGATCACAGCCGCGCAGTGAGGGCGAACACAAACAAAAAAATGCTTAAAATTTGTATCGCAATTACGATTTTTGCGATGATTTTTCAATTTGTTTATTCTATTATTACAAATTCTCTCGCGCTTTTAAGCGATACTTTGCACATGTTTAGCCACGCTTTTGCCCTAACTCTAAGCTATTTTGCGGTGAAAATTTCAGAATTTAGCGGTGGAAATGAACGGACATTTGGATTTTTTAGAGCTGAAATTTTAGTCGCTTTTGTAAATTCTATTATGAGTTTTGGGTTCGCCCTTTTTATCGTGTATGAGGCTGTGTGCAAACTAATAAACCCTGAAAGCATAGACGCAAAAACCCTTTTGGTGGCTGCTTTTATCGGGCTTGTAGCAAATGCGATAAGCGGACTTTTGCTAATCAAAGCCGATATGCAAAACATAAATATAAAATCCAGTTTCATACACATGATGAGCGATTTGCTAAGCTCGGTTGGCGTTATTTTGGGTGCTGTGATTGTGTATTTTACGGGTGCGTTTTGGGTGGATTGCGTTTTGGCTATGATGATTGCCTTTGTGATTGGAAAATGGTCGTATTCTTTGGCGAAAGATAGCGTAAATGTGCTTTTAGAAACTTCGCCGATACCTATACAAAGCATAAAAAATGAAATTTTATCGCATGAGTTTGTGCTGGATACGCACGATATTCACCTCAGCGAAATTACGCATAATTTTTATGTTTTGACGGCTCATATCGTAATCGAGCGTGAAAATTTGGATAAATTTTCGCAAATTATATGCGAATTATCGCAAAATTTAATGCAAAATTTACATATTGCACACTGCACATTTCAGCCAGAGTGGAGTTGAAATTTGTGTTAAATTTGCGCGAAATTTAACATTGAACGATTTCTTAAATTTTAGGCAAAATTTTGAAATTTTGCAAAAACACTAACCTTGAATTTTAAATTCGTAGATTGCTTCGTCGCTATCGCTTCTCGCAATGACAGATTGGGCATAAAATTTTAAATTTATGCCCAATGAATTTTACTGATAGTTTTACTCACTGACCATCATTTACCCATTTTCCGCTGATACCCTTTACGGCGTCTGCTACTTTGATTTCCACATCGCCGTTATCTATATCTATCAGGTGATAACGGTCGTTGCCCATATCCATTTCCTTCATATATGAAAGCTGTCTAAGACCATGGCGAGTTTCTATACGCTCGACGAGATCGTGCTTTGATGACTCTGGCAAGGCATAGACGAGATCAACTGATGCCTGATCTGCTGCTAGGATATCAAGCGAGGCGACGATGCCGATATCGGGAGTTACAACAGGAGCTGCGGCAGTTCCTTCGCAGTCGCAAGAAACGCTCATATTGCGCAATACATTTATAAAGGCGATTTTGTGAGCGAAATATGTCGTTATTGCTTTGGTAGATTCGCTCATGCGCTCCATAAGCTCTTCTTCGCTGATGCTCCACTGATCTTTACCCTCTGCGGAGTGGATCCATTTTTTGCCTATTCGTCCGTCAGCGCAACCGATACCGATATTTTTATTCGAACCGCCAAATCCGCCCATCATGTGTCCCTTGAAGTGAGTAAGGGCAAGAAACGAATCATAATCAAGGATATTTTTTCCCATAGACATTTCGTTAAACCATTTACCATGTGGCACCGGTAGCAACGCTGTCCCAGCTTCGTCTATTATATCTACCCTAGAAAAAGTCCAGCCATTTGTTTCGAGAGTTTTGCGGTGATCTTCTGTGTTATACCTTGCGCCTGCGTAATATGTGTTTGTCTCTACAATAGAGGCATTAGAAAGACGAGAGCTCATAAGCTCCTTTACCCATGGGCGTGGAATAATATTTGGTCCGTGTGGCTCTCCGGTGTGGAGTTTGAGTGCAACTTTGCCGACCAATACGCTTTTGATTTTATCAAATATTTTAGTAAGTCCTGCTGGTGAAAGATCCCTTGTAAAATATACATAAGACTCAGGCCCTTTGCGCTGCTCATACGGGATATAGCGCTCTCCACCGACACCAGGGACTGGGGTTTTAGACGCGTTTGTTCCCTCTTTTTTCTCCGTTGCGCTAGCATAGTTTGAGAGAGCACCAAGTGCCGCTGCGGCTCCTGCCATTTTCACAAACTTGCGCCTTTTTATATCTTCCATAGCATATACCTCTCTTTCTTAAACTTATATAGTATATTTAGTATTATATAATATTTTAGCTAATAAAATATTTTTGCGCTTCGGCCTTATCCTCAAACGGCGTGGCTATAAATTTTTCATTTTCAATGATGACTTCGTAGCTTGTGCCTGGTTGAAATTTCATATAAGTTAGCGCAAATTTCGCCGCTAATGCCATGTCATCACCACTAGCACCACGCGAAATGAGCGAGTATGCACCTACGAGTGGCTCGGTAAATTTAATGCGAGTAAATTTAGGATTTTGGATATTTCTTAGGCGCGCATTATCATCTTCGTTGCGTCCGATTATCATTTTTGCGCCACCACTTAGGCGCAAATGACGGCCAAATTTTAAAATTTCAGCGTCCTGCGAAGTCTCGAATTTTTCAAATTTCATCATATCTTTGATTTTATCAGCGTAGCTTTGGATCGTAAGCAAACATCCACCAGCTGGCGTTTCGTAATCATCAAAGCCAAATTCCCCCGCTAACTCCATTTGGCGCGTTCGTCCCCTGCCACTGATATCTAGCAGTTTTTCGCGATCGACCCAGCCGTTGATTTCAGGCGCGCTTGGTGCCATTAGTTTTGCGCTTAGCGGGCGCAAGATTAGATTATTTTCATCACTACTTAGTTTGCGCACCTGCGCCATTGCAGCGGCTCTTTGGCTCATTGGACGCTGTCCTAGCACCTCGCCAGAAATCACAAAACTAGCCCCAAGTGCTTCTAGCATAGAAAGCGCGGTTTTAAACATATACCCATGGCAGTCTATGCAGGGGTTAAACTGCTTGCCATAGCCGTATTTTGGGCTAAAAAGCACATTTTGCAAATACTCATCTCTAATATCTACGCGCAAAAATTCAGCCCCAGCCATGCGCGCTCGCTCGCTCATAATCTCGCTTTTATCATCTTTACCACCAAAGCCAATATCCATATAAAGTGCCGTAACGCCGATATTTTGCATAGTTATTAATTTTATGGCTAGCATCGAATCTAGCCCACCGCTAAAAAGTGCGAGTGCCTTCATTTTTTTCCTTTTAATTCATTTATTTTTTTTTGATATTCGAGGATTTTATCGAGCCTATCAGGGTCGTTTGAAACAAGCAATTTTTGCATTTGTTCTTCCAAAACCCTGCGACGAAGAAGCATGCAGGCCTTGATAAAATTCGTCTCATTTGTAATGGCTAAAATTTTATTATCTAAGGCAAGCGCGCGCAGACTTTGCTCGTCATCTTCGCTTTTTTGCGCTGATATTAGGGCTTCATACACCCTGCCATGCATACGGAAATCCTGCACGCTAAGGCAGTTTAGGCCATTTGCCATGAAATTTTCGTTTAAAAGCATGGATTTTATGACTTGAAGCTCGGTTATATCTTTTAAATTTGAGCTTTCTGGTTTTGGCGGGTTTTCTTGCGGTTTTAAATTTTGCTTTGGCGCGAAATTTGCGCTCGCACCCGAATTTGAACTTAGCGAAAACGCGCTAGGCGAAACATCTAAAATTTGCGCTACCAAACTCGTATATGACTGCGCCACCACGGGATTTAGCGCGTTAGTAAATTCTTTGATTTCATTTAGAGCCTGCTCTTTTTGCACAGGGCGGGTTAGGTCGTATTTTTTGGCGATTTCACGGATCAAAAATTCTCCGCCCTCCATGCCATTAGCGTAAATTTGGGCTAGTTCGCGCACTTTGCCAGCTTGCACCATATCGGCTGGATCTGCGCCACCGCCTATGATAACCACGCTATTATCAATGCCGTTTGCGCATAAGAGTCTAGCACTTTTTATCGCAGCGTTGATTCCTGCGCTATCTCCGTCGAAGCTTAAAATTACGCGCAAATCCCCGCGCTTAATCAGTGGCAAATGTAGTGGCGTCAAAGCTGTGCCAAGCACGGCTACTGCGTTGTCGATACCTGCTTGGTGAAGCATTATGACATCCATATAGCCCTCTGTGATGATGAGAGTTTTTTTATCATACGCGCTTTTTTTGGCTAGATTGTAAGCGTAAAAAATCCGCGATTTATCAAAAACTGCGCACTGGGGCGAATTGACATATTTGGCTGGATTGCCACTAATCGTGCGCCCACCAAAGCCCACGATTTTGCCCGTGTGGTTGTGAATCGGAAATGTAATGCGCTCGATAAAGCTAGCGTAGCTTCCACGCTCGTTTTGCTTAATCGCACCCACATTAAAGGCGTCGCGCGCTTCGATTTGCTCGTTTTGCAAAATTCGGATTGTCTGCGCGCTAGACCCAGCCCAGCCAAGGCCAAATTTCTGTATCGTCTCATCGCTAAGACCGCGCGAATGCAGATACTCTACCGCGCTAGGATTGTTATAAAGCTGACTTTGGTAAAAAGCGTTTAAAATTTCTAAAATTTTTTTATCTTCGCGCTGAAAATTGCGCTCATTTGTGTATTCGAGCTCGAAACCATACATCGAGGCTAGCTTTTCTACGGCTTCTTTGAAATTTAGCTTTTCGTAGTCTTGGACGAATTTTATGGCATTTCCGCCAGCCTTGCACGAAAAGCAGTGAAAAATCCCAAGCCGTGAGCTCACGCTCATACTAGGGTGTGAATCATCGTGAAATGGGCAAATTCCGACGAAATTTGAGCCAGAGCGTTTGAGTGGGACATATCTTTCTACGACATCTACGATATCAGCGACGGCTAAAAGCCTTTCAATACTTTCATTTTTAATCATTTGCAAATTATACCCACACTTTGCTATAATCGCCCTTTATTTTATACCACGAGGCGAAATTTGGACAATTTTTTTCTTGATGATCGCGATCCGATTTTTGGGCTAATTGTTTTAATCAGCATTATTTTGTTAGTTAGCGTTTTAAGCTATGTTTGGGGGATTTTTCACAAAAAAAACGAAAGGACAAATTTAGAGAATTTTATCAAAAAATTTGACACCCTCGACGCACTTAGCGACGCTCACCGCGAGCTTTTATCAAGCCCGCAAATCGATCAGCCTACCCTTGGGGTGTTAGCGAATTCTTTTGTCAAAAGCGGGGATTATGAGCGGGCGATTGAAATTTATCTAATCGCGCTAAATAAAACCACAAACGGCGCACAAAGGGAGTTTGTGCTGACAAATTTAGGCATTGTATATTTTAAAGCTGGATTTATGGGCAGGGCTGAGGAGGTGTTTTTAGAGGCTTTGCGCCTGCGCCCACGCAATCAAACCGCGCTAAATCACCTAACCGTGATTTATGAGAGGCTTCGCAGGTTTGACGAGGCGTTGCAGGTTTTAGACGCGTTGCAAGAACAAGGCGTAGATGTCTGGCAAGGCGCGCAATATATCAGAGCTCAAATCATCGCAAATGACGCAAATACGCCATTTAGCGAGAAAATAAGGCAAATTTTAGCCCTAAATTTCAAGGGCGCAAAGAGATTTTGCATAGAGCTTTTTATCAAAAACAAAGAGCCCTTTGGCGAATTTAGCGAATTTCCAAATTTGAGCGAGGTGATTGATCTAATCTATCCGCTAAAAACAGCCGTAAATTTGGGCGATAGCGACTATAATGCGCTTTTTTACGCGCTTGGTAGAAGCGAGAAAAAGCCAGAAAAACCTAGCCAAAATTTCGAAATAAACGCCCTTGTAGCGATGAAGGAAGCGGGATTTGCGGGGGCTAGTTTAGCATTTTCGTATTCGTGCGCGAAATGTAAAAGCCAGGTGGGGATATTTTCTCATCGTTGCCCTGTGTGCTACGAAATGGCTAGCGTAGGCGTGAGTGCGAAAATCTCGGAAGCAAACAATGAAATCGGTCAGACTTTTTAGCGACGGTAGCAGTCTTGGAAACCCAGGAGCTGGGGGCTGGGCGTATATTTTAGAATACAAGGGCGCTAAAAAATGCGAGTGTGGCGGCAGTGCGTGCGCTACAAACAACCAAATGGAGCTAACCGCGGCGATTATGGGCTTAAAGGCGCTTAAAGAGCCATGCGAAGTGGAGCTTATCACAGATAGTCAGTATGTGGTAAATGCGATAAATTCGTGGCTTCATAAGTGGATAAAAACGGATTTTAAAAACAAAAAAAACGAGGATTTATGGAGGGAGTATATCAGAGTGGCAAACGGCCATAAAATCACGGCAATTTGGGTCAAAGGGCATGCTGGACACCCGCAAAATGAGGCTTGCGACAGCCTAGCTAGGGGCGAGGCGCAAAAATACAAAAAGGCTTAAATTTTGCAATGAGCGTTGCTAAATTTAAGAATTTTTGCAAATTTAATAAAGGAAAAAAATGCAAAATTTATCAAATTTAGAAGAAAAACTTGGTTATAAATTTAAGGATAAGGCAAGGCTTGCGGTCGCGCTAACGCACAGAAGCGCCAAAAATGGCGCAAACAACGAGAGATTGGAGTTTTTGGGCGACGCGGTTATGGATTTGATAGTGGGGGAGTATTTGTTTGTGAAATTTAACTCAAACGAGGGAGATCTCAGCAAACTGCGCGCGGCACTTGTCAATGAGACGAGCTTTTCGAAATTTGCTAGGTTTTTGGGGATTGGGGCGTGTCTGAATATGTCAGCTTCCGAGGAAAAAAACGGCGGCAGGGAGAAAAACTCGCTACTTTCTGACGCTTTTGAGGCGACGATTGGCGCGCTGTATTTGGAGGTAGGGCTAGAAAAAACGGCCAAAATCGTAACCACTTTGCTAGAAAAAATTTATCCAAAGATTGAATTTAACGAACTTGTGAAGGATTACAAAACCTCGCTTCAAGAAATCACGCAGGCGAAATTCGGCGTTACGCCCGAGTATCGCTTGCTAGGCTCAACTGGACCTGATCATAAAAAAAGCTTTGAAATGGCGGTTTTCGTGGGTGGCAAGGAGTTTGCTAGGGACATCGGAAACAGCAAAAAAGAGGCCGAGCAAAAAGCGGCAAAGATTGCGATTGAGATTTTAGAAAAAAATTAGGATAAAAAAATGAACACACTAGGTATAAAACTCAGGCTTACGACTTTTGGGGAGAGCCACGGCGTGGCGATTGGTGGGGTGTTGGACGGCTTTCCGGCGGGTGTGAAAATCGATACTAAATTTTTACAAGCCGAACTAGACAGACGCAAACCCGGCGGTAAATTTGCCACTTCTCGCAAAGAAAGCGATGAGGTGCAAATTTTAAGTGGTGTGTTTGACGGGCTTAGCACGGGTGTGCCCATTGGATTTGTAATTTACAACGCAAATCAGCACTCAAAAGACTATGAAAATTTAAAAGAGCTTTTTCGCCCGGGACACGCTGATTTTGGCTATTTTGCTAAATACGGCATTAGGGATCACAGAGGCGGCGGCAGAAGCTCGGCAAGAGAAACGGCGATAAGGGTCGCAGGTGGGGCAATCGCGCAAATGCTTTTAAATGAATTTGGCGTGAGCGTGAAAAGCGGAGTTTTAAGCGTAGGCGAAATAAATGCTGAGAATTTAGACTTCGAAAATGCTGATAATAGCGAGATTTTCGCGCTTGATAAGGGTGTGGAGAATTCGCAAAAAGAATTAATCGCAAATTTAAAGAAAAAAGGCGAGAGCGTGGGTGCTAGTGTGCTAACTATTGCAAATGGCGCGCCAAAGGGGCTTGGAGAGCCACTTTATGCTAAGGCTGACGCGTTAATCGGCGGGGCGTTCATGGGGCTAAACGGCGTAAAAGCCGTAGAAATCGGTGATGGCGTAAAAGCTTCGAGCAAATTTGGAAGCGAAAATAATGATTTTATGGATAAAACTGGCTTTAAATCAAACCACGCAGGGGGCATTCTTGGCGGTATCACAACAGGGGAGCAAATCATCATAAAAACGCATTTTAAGCCGACCCCTAGCATTTTTGCTGACCAGCCGACGATTGATAAAAACGGCGATGAAACGATTTGTTCGCTTCGTGGTCGTCACGACCCTTGTATCGGAGTGCGTGGCAGTGTCGTCTGCACGGCACTTTTACGGCTAATCTTGGCTGATTTGCTTCTACTAAATGCTAGTGCAAATTTGGAAAATTTAAAGAAAATTTATGGGTAAATTTGGTGGTTAGAAATGATAAAAATCAAATCAATTAAATTTAAAGACCATAAAATTTTAGGAAAAAAATTAGAGTTAGATTTTTGCGATAAAGACGGCAATCCTGCCGATACTATTATCATCGCAGGAGAAAACGGCACAGGTAAGACGACTATTTTGGAAGAAATTGAAAAAATTCTGACATACCAGTTTAGTGAAAATGTGATTTATACTATAATAAACAACGATGATATTTTTAAATATGACAATAAGAAATTTTGGAAAAACAATGATGAAATATCCTATCCGTTTAAAGTGGGGACTGATTTTAAAAAAATTTTTGAAGATGATTTCAAAGAATTTAAAAATTTATCAAATTTTTTAGCACCTTTATATGCGACCGTAAATATTAATTTTTCTCCAAATACAAAGATAAAAAAAATTGGTGGCGACAATACAGATATAAATGATGATGAAAGAAAAAAATTTACTGATAAAACAGCTGAAAATATAAAACAATTGTTTGCAGATATTATAAATTATGACTATAAAATAAAAGCAGAGAAGTATGATGAAATATCTGAAAATATAAAACAATCAAAAGTAAAAATAGAAAAAGTGATTAAAAAAATACAAAATGAAATAAATACAAATTTACTACTTAAAATGAATAGATTTAAAAAAGTTTTTAATAACAAGATGTTTGAAGGACTAGAATTTGAAGGAATAGATAATATCGACGGCAATATCGAAATTTTATTTAAGAAAAATGGCGAAAAAATTTCTATCGATGATTTAAGTTCAGGCGAAAAGCAGATTGTATTTCGTGGAGCATTTTTATTGCGAGATAAAAATGCATTAAATGGTGCAGTTGTTTTGATTGATGAGCCTGAAATCAGTATGCACCCAAAATGGCAAGAAAAAATTTTAGGTTATTATAGAGATTTATTTGTCGATAATGATAAAAAACAAACTTCGCAAATTATTGTATCAACGCATTCAAATTTTGTGATAGAAAATGCTTTGAAATTAGATAATTTCGTTATTGTTGCTTTGCAAGAAAATAATCAACCCAAAAAAATAATGAAAAATGACGGAACATTTATTTTACCAAGTGTTACTGCGGCAGAAATTAATTATCATGTTTTTGATATTGTAAGCATAGATTATCATATACAATTATTTGGTTATTTTCAAAGTTTAATGGAAGATGAATTGTCGGATAAAAATGGTGAAAAAATAAATATGAGTATAAATGATGTAGATAATAAAATAAAAAGTTTATTATCTGAAAAAGTTTTACAAGATAGTCAAGGAAATGCTTGTAAATGGATACATAGCTTTGTTGATAAGAAAGGTAATCCACGAACTACTATTTACAACACAATCTGCTGTTTTATCAGAAATGCCATAGACCACCCAGAGAATTTACCAAATCAAAATAAAAAAGAATATACAAAAGCTGATTTAAGGTATTCCATTGAAATTTTGATAGAATTGATAAATTTAGCAAAACAAAATAGGTTAAATTAAGGATTTTTATGTTGCCAAACCCAAATGAAATTTTCCCCTTGAAATCTGGGTTAGAAAGCGTAACTTACATTAAGCCGACTATTAAAAATAAAAATATAATCGTGGGCGAATTTAGTTATTATGCGGGGCAGGATTTTGAGAGCCGTGTTACGCACCATTATGATTTTATCGGCGATAGGCTAATCATCGGCAAATTTTGCCAAATCGGGGCTGGGGTGGAATTTATGATGAACGGCGCAAACCACGCTATGGGCGGTGTTAGCACATTTCCGTTTTATATTTTTAAGGGGTTTTCGCAAAATGTACCTAGTCTAGATAAACTGCCAATCAAAGGCGACACGGTGGTCGGAAACGATGTGTGGATAGGGCAACGCTCGCTCATCTTGCCGGGAAGCAAAATCGGCGATGGCGTGATAATCGGTGCTAGTAGCGTAGTGGGCGGCGAAATACCGCCGTATAGCATAGTCGCCGGAAACCCTGCAAGGCTAATTCGCAAACGCTTTGATGATGAGATGATAAATTTGCTCTTAGAGCTTAAATGGTGGGATAAAAGCGTGGCAGAAATCGACAGGCTGGGCGAAGTTTTTTTAAATGATGATTTGCAAAAAGTGAAAGAAAAAATCAAAGAAATGCTTGGAAAAACCGAATAAATTTAATGAAATTTGATTGAAATTTAGCGCTGCAAATTTCAATCAAAACCAAATTTTAAATCTCGCCTTTTAAAATTTTAACTATTGTGCGAGGCAGTATTTCATGCTCGATTTCGTGGATTTTAGCTTCCCACTCATCGCGCGTTTTGCCCTCTCTGGCAAAAGCCTCTTGGGCTATGATTTTGCCCCCGTCAAGCTCTGCGCTGACTAGATGCACGCTCACACCGCCCACTTGCATATCACTTGCAAAGCTCTCGTCGATTGCGTGCGCGCCCTTGAAAAGTGGCAGAAGCGACGGGTGCAGGTTGATCGCCCTGATTTGCTCACAAAATACCGGCGTAAGCACTCTCATAAAGCCCGCTAGCACAGTTAGCTCGGCGCCACTTTTTTTGATAACTTCTACTACTTTTGCGTCAAATTCCTCTCTACTAACAAACGCTTTATGATCAATAACAACGCTTGTTAGTCCGTATTTTTCGGCTTTTTGGATACCTAACGCGTTAGCTTTGTTAGTTAGTGTTAGCACAACCTCGATTTTAATATCCCCAAAAATTTTGCCATGAAGCTTTTCTAAAATCGCCTCTAAATTACTTCCGCTACCGCTAAAAAGCACGGCTATTTTTTTCGTAACCATTTTATCTCCTCGATGATGTCAAATGGGTTTAGTGAATATGAGTTTTTCCTAAAATTTCGCCCAGCTAAGGCATGGGCCAAAACGCCATTTATCGCGGCTTCGCGCGAGCTATAACCTTGGGCTAAAAGCCCTGTGATTAGGCCTGATAGCACATCGCCACTGCCTGCTTTGGCTAGCGCGCTAACTCCCCTCTCGCACACAAAAAGCTCGCCACTATGCGCTATAATGGTGTTTGCACCTTTTAGCACGAGCACAGATTTGGTAGCAAGCGAAAATTTGCGCGCTAAGGCAAAGCGATCTTTTTGCACTTCGCCCACGCTTAAATTTGCGATTTTTGCCAAGCTTAACAAGGCGGCAAATTCCTTCGGGTGTGGCGTGATAACGGCGTTTTCGTTCGTGCGTAAAATCTCGCAAATTTCGCTTTTGTAGCACAAATCTGCGTCGATTACGCAAGGAGTGTGGCGCAGATTTTCTATGTCAAATTTCGTCTCCCCAAGCCCACAACCTGCGCAAATCGCACTTGCACCGACAAAGCTTTTTTTGCTCATCAAAATAGGACTTAGTTTTTTTGCCACCCCTACGACACTGACTAACCCTGCGCCGATTGCGTGTGCGCTAAGAGCGGCAATCTCGCCAGCCCCGCTCATATCGCCAAGAGCGATAAAGGCGTGGCCAAATTCGCCTTTGTTTGTGTTTTTTTTCTTTCGAAATGGCAGGCGTAAATCAGATTTTTCTAGCAAAAACGCCTCTGGCGAAGTGGCAAATTTATCCTCACAAATGCCTAAATTTGCCAGTTTTATCTTGCCGGTAAAATCTTTTGCCAAATCGCTAAAAAGCGAGATTTTCAGTGCTCCCATACACACCGTGTAATCCGCCTCGAACGCCATAGGTCTTGGCACGCCAGCCAAATCAATTCCGCTTGGGATATCAATAGCGATTTTTAGGGCTTTGGCATGGTTTGCTCGCCCTAGTATCTCGCATACTTTCTCGTCCATATCGCGCGATAAACCGCTTCCAAAAACGCCATCGATTATGCAGTCAAATTTGAAATTTTCCAAATTTTGGCTAAATTTCACGCCGACTTTTTTGGCGATTTCGCTTTGAAATTTAAACGCTTCGTTTTTTGGCTCGCCAAAGATTAAAAACGCCTCGCACAAATAATCCCCGCTTAGCCTGCGAAGCACGCAAATAGCGTCGTTTGCGTTGTTTCCTGCCCCGCATAGGGCTAAAATTTTTGCCCCCTTTTTAAGCTTTTTTCGGATTAGAATTTCTGCGCCACTAGCGGCGTTTTCCATTAAAATTTTCTCATCAATGCCTAAATTCTGGCTTGCGTTTTTGTCAAATTCGGCTGTGCTAAAATACAAATTTTTCATATCTCGCTCCTAGTTCGAAAGCTCAGAGCTTCGAGTAAATGGGCCTTCGCGATGACCTCGCTCTCGCTTAGATCGGCGATACTGCGCGCTACTTTTTTGGTTTTTATAATCCCTCTTTGGCTTAGATTATACCTGCCAATCGCGCTTTCTAGGATATTTTGCGCGCTTGATTCCAAAACGCAAAACTTCTCCACATCTTTATCGCTTAATTTCGCGTTTAGCTCGCTTTGCTGCCTTAGCTTTTGCGCGCGAAAGGCGCACACCACCCTCTCATACATCTCCTCGCTAGATATGCTAGATCTATCGTCCTTGCTGACCTCGTCCATAGCCACATACAGATCAATCCTATCAAGCAGTGGCCCAGAAATCACGCTTTTGTATTTTTTGATTTCGTTTGCCGAGCACGAGCACGAGGTTGATTGCGAAAACAAATGTCCGCACGGGCAGGGGTTTTGCGCTGCGACAAAGATAAATTTCGTCTCATACTCGGTTTTGGAATTTACTCGCGAGATTAAAATTTTATTATCTTCGAGCGGTTCTCGCAGGCTTTCTAAAATTTGCTTTCCAAAGTGCGGAAGCTCATCGAAAAACAGCTCGCCGCCGTTTGCCAAAGCCACCTCGCCGATACGCGCACCAAGCGAACCACCACCGAAAATCGAGCTTCTAGTGCTTGTGTGATGAGGCGAGCGAAAGGCTCTGAGTGCGCTAAAATCGACATTTTTGTTGTTTAATGACTCATAAGCACACGAAAGCAAAATCTCACTCACGCTTTGAGGTGGCAAAATTTGGGCTATGCGTTTAGCGCACATTGATTTTCCGCACCCTGGGCTACCCTCAAAGAGTATATTATGCATACCGCTAGCGGCGATTAGGCTCGCTCTTTTGGCTCTTTCTTGGCCTTTTATGTCTTTGAAATTTAGGGTGAAATTTCGGTTTGGGACATAAATTTCACTGCCTATTTTGATAACATCTTTGAAAATCGGGTGAGTTTCGCTCATAAGGCAGGTTACGGCAAATTCATCATCACTAAAAAATCTAATCGCTTCTGCTAAATTTTCGACCGCATAAACCTCGTAATTCGGGATTGTCGAGGCTCTAAGCGCGATTTCTTTTGGCACTAAAATTTTAGCATTTTTCACATGCGCGCTTAAAAAAAGCAGTGTCGAAAATAGCGAAGCTGTGGATTTTAGCGTGCCATCTAATCCTAACTCGCCAAATACGAAAAAATCGTCCCCGAAGCTCTCTTTTTGCAAAGCGATTAAAAGCGCGATTGCAAGGTCGAAGTGCGAGCCGTTTTTGGGCACATCAGAGGGGGAGAGATTTATAATGATTTTAGAGGCTGGGAATTTGAAATTTAGGCTCATCAAAGCCGCTTTTACCCTGCTTTCGCTCTCTTTAATCGTTGTTCCGGCAAGTCCTACGATATTAAAGCCAGGAAGGCCTCTGACAAATGTGCTTTCTACACTGACACTGATTAAAGTATCGGTAAAAACAGCGCATTTTAGAGATTTCATTTTGATTTTTCTTTTTTGTTTTTGCGGTATTCTTTGTCAAATTTTTTGCGGTTGTTGTAGCCTATGCGCTCGATAAAAAGATGTCCGTCTAGGTGGTCTAGCTCGTGTTGGATACACACAGCCAAAAGCTCATCAGCGCTTAGCTCGTGTTTTTGCCCACTTCTGTCTTGGTAATTTAGCGTGATTTTGCGCGCTCTTTTGACCTCTTCGTAGTATCCTGGCACGCTAAGGCAGCCTTCTTGGTAGATGATTTCATCTTCTTTTTGTGTGATTACGGGATTTATGAGTTCGAGCAAAGCGGCTTTGTCTTGCACGCCCTCTTCGTTGGCTAAATTTATCACAACGGCTCTGATTGGATTAGCCACTTGGATAGCAGCTAGTCCAATGCCGTTTTTGTTTATCATGGTTTCATACATATCGTCTAAAAATTTCGCCAGTTCATCGTCAAATTTGACGACCTCTTTGGAGCGAACATGGAGTTTTTTGTTTGGATATGTAAGAATTTCTAAAACCATTATTTAAAGCTCTTTTCCAATACCTTGTCGATTAGTCCATACTCGCTGGCCTCTTTCGCGCTCATGAAAAAATCTCTCTCGCAGTCTTTTTCGATATCGCTTAAATTTTTGCCTGTGTTTTGGGCTAAAATTTGATTTAGTTGCGATTTCATACGCAAAATTTCTTTTGCTTGGATTTCGATATCAGTGGCTTGGCCTTGTGCTCCGCCGAGAGGTTGGTGAATCATAATGCGCGCATTTGGTAGGGCGTATCGTTTGCCCTTGGTGCCACAACTAAGCAAAAATGCGCCCATTGAAGCAGCCTGACCTATGCAGATCGTGCTGACATCTGGTTTGATGTAATTCATAGTATCATAAATGCTAAATCCGCTCGTAACCACGCCACCAGGGCTGTTGATATACATATAGATATCTTTGTCCGGATCTTCTGCCTCTAAAAATAACAGTTGGGCTACGATTGCGCTGGCTACATCGTCGTTAATCTCGCCACTTAGCATTACAATGCGATCTTTAAGCAAGCGAGAGTAGATATCATAGCTTCTCTCGCCTCTGCTTGTTTGCTCGATTACATAAGGTAAAAACATTATTCGCCTTCTTTGTCGTCTTTGTTTTTGCTAAAAATATTGTTGAAAAGTTTTTCCTCGATTAGCGCCATTTTAACAGCTGGCAAAACGCCTCTTTTGCGATATTCTTCAAGGTGAGCTTTCGGATCTAGGCCGTTTGAGTAGGCTTCGAAGTAAATGGCTTGGATTAGCTCTTGATCGCTTACATCAATACCGCGTTTTTTAGCCAAAGCGTCGATCAAAAATGTGATTTTTACGCTTTTTTCTGCGCCAGCTCTAAATTCATCGCGTTTTTTCTCGATTGCTTTTTGATCTTTTTTAAATTCCTCGATTGTAGCCTCGTCAAATGAACGCCAAGCGTTGTTGAATTGTAAATTTATCTCTTGCTCGACGATTGATTTTGGCAAATCGAAGTTAAATTTCTCAGCCAAAGCATCAGCCATTTTTGGTTTTAACTCTTCTTCGATTTTTTTGCGAAGTTTGTCGTTTTTGAGTTGTTCTTTGATAGTGCTTTCAACCTTTTCTTTTGTAGGTTTTTCCTCGCCTGGAAGTATGCGTTTTAGCATATCCTCATCAAGCTCAGCGGCTGGTTTTTTGCACTGAATTTCATGTAGTTTTACTTTAAAAATCGCGTCTTTTCCTGCAAGGTGTTTCGCGCCGTATTCAGCTGGGAATTTAACTGCTACATCGCGCTCTTCGCCGACTTTTAGTCCAATCATACCGTCTTCGAAACCTGGGATAAATTGATTTGAGCCGATTTCAAGCACATAATCTTTTGCCTCGCCACCCTCGAAAGCCTCGTTATCAACGAAACCTTTGAAGTCAAATTTGGCAAAATCGCCCTTTTCAAGCTCTGTTTTATCTGATTTTTCTAGTGGAGCGACCATTAATAAAATTTTATTTATCTCGTCCTCAATCTCTTTTTTGGTTACGCGAGGTGTCGAAAACTCAGGGATTAGCTCCTCGTATCCGTCGATATTGACCTCTGGGCGGAAAGAAATTTCCATCTCTACATCGATGTTTCCGTCTTTTTCATCGTATTTAGAAAAAATTGGCTCGCCGATTACTTCATCAGCTTTTTTATTTACGCTTTTGATTGATTCGTCGATGATATTTTTAAAAATCTCTTGTTTTGCGTCTTGTTCTAACTGCGCGCCGTATCGTTTCATCACGACTGCTACTGGGACTTTGCCCTTTCTAAAACCGTCGATTTTAAGGTTTTTGGCGGCTTTTTTAGCAAGATCATCTACTTTTTTAGCGATGGTGTCTGCATCGATTTTTGTGCTTGCTACTGCGTTAGCAGAGTTTGTTAGCTTTGCATTGATTTCCATAAATTTCCTTTTAAAAAATTTTAAAATTAAAGCGCAGAATATACCAAAATTTTGCTTAATAATTTTAAAATTTGGCAAATTTTATTGTTTGGGGCTAAATTTTGCTTTTAAATTTTAGCGTTATAAAAGGGGAGTTTAAGTAATATGCGCGAAAAATTTTAAAGGAAAAATATGGACGAAAAAAGCAGGGAAGAATTCGCTTCTTGTGTCGCTAAAATGCTAACTCTACTTGGCGAAAATCCTGAGCGCGAAGGGTTAATAAAAACGCCAATGCGTGTGGCAAAAGCGTATGAATTTCTTACTAGCGGATACGAGCAAGACCCCAAAGATGTGCTAAATGACGCGCTTTTTGAGAGCTCAAATAACGAAATGGTGCTTATTAAGGATATTGAATTTTACAGCCTTTGCGAACACCACCTTTTGCCTATTATCGGGCGGGCGCATGTGGCGTATATACCTAATAAAAAAGTCGTTGGACTATCCAAAATTCCGCGTATGGTAAATATTTTCGCGCGAAGATTACAAATCCAAGAACAACTCACCGAACAAATCGCAAATGCGCTCCAAGAGGTCATCAAGCCCCTTGGCGTGGGCGTCGTAATCCAAGCTCGCCACATGTGTATGGAAATGCGTGGCGTGCAAAAAATCAACTCCACCACGACAACTTCGGCTTTGCGTGGGCTATTTATCAGCCGAAACGACACCAGAAAAGAGTTTTTTGATTTGATAAATTCGCCAAAAACATTTGGATTTTAGCGTCGGTAAGTTAAGGTGAAATTTAGTCTAATGATTATATTATCAAACTAGCTTTCAAAAGATTAAATATATCTCATTAATAAAAATTTAAGAAAGGAAATTTATGGAGCGTGTTTATTTAGACAATAACGCTACAACTATGGTCGATCCCGAAGTTTTCGAGGCAATGAAGCCATATTTTTGTGACAAATTTGGAAACCCAAATTCACTGCATAGCTTCGGTAGCGAAACCCACCCAGCTCTAAGGCGGGCTATGGACGAGCTATACGAGGGGATTGGCGCAGCAGACGCGGACGATATCGTCATCACTAGCTGTGCGACAGAGAGCAACAACTGGGTTTTAAAAGGGATTTATTACGACAAAATTTTATCAGGCGAAAAGGACAATATCATAATCAGCTCTGTCGAGCACCCAGCTATCAGCGCGACCTGTGAGTTTTTGGAGCGAGTGTGCGGGGTAAAAATCATCAGGCTAGGCGTGGATAGCAACGGCTTAATCAGCCTAGATGAACTAAGAGAGAAAATCAACGACAAAACAGCCCTTGTTAGCGTAATGTGGGCAAACAACGAAACAGGCACGATTTTCCCTGTAAAGCAAATCGCAGATATCGCGCACGAATTTGGCGCACTTTATCACACAGACGCCGTGCAAGCAATGGGAAAAATCCCTGTAAATGTGCGCGCAGCAGGCGTGGATTTTTTAAGCCTTTCTGGGCATAAATTTCACGCTCCAAAGGGCGTTGGCGCACTATATATCAAAGATAGCAAACCGCTTACTAGCCTGCTTCACGGTGGCGAACACATGGGCGGTCGCAGATCTGGCACGCTAAATGTCGCTAGTATAGTAGGCCTTGGCAAGGCAATGGAGTTAGCGAACAAATTTATGGCTTTTGAAAATTCGCATGTCAAAAGGCTACGCGATAAATTAGAGGACGCTTTGCTTGAAATTCCACATGTCTATGTCGTGGGAGAGCGCGAAATTCGCGTGCCAAATACGATTTTAGCCTCAATTCAAGGCGTAGAGGGCGAGGCTATGCTTTGGGATCTAAACAAAGCTGGAATCGCCGCTAGCACGGGCTCAGCATGCGCTAGCGAAGCACTAGAAAATAACCCAATCATGGAAGCAATCGGCGCAGATAAAGAGCTAGCTCACACAGCGCTTCGCCTCTCACTTTCTCGCTTTAATACAGAGGCCGAGATCGATTATGCCATAGAGCATATCAGCAAGGCAATCACCAGACTTCGCGGGATTTCTAGCACATTTGCTTACGCCCCACAAGGTTATCAAAAATAAGGATTTAAAATGGCAAAAAACGATTTAATAAATGGTTCGATTTGGGAGCAATACTCAAACAAGGTTCAAGATCGCATGAATAACCCTAAATTTATGGGCGAAATCACAGAGGAAGAAGCCGCTGCGCGTGGTGCGAAGCTAATTGTGGCTGATTTTGGCGCAGAGAGCTGTGGGGACGCTGTGAGATTATACTGGCTCATCGACCCTGCCACTGACATTATCATCGACGCTAAATTTAAAAGCTTTGGCTGTGGCACGGCAATCGCTAGTAGCGACACTATGGCAGCGCTTTGTATCGGCAAAACCGTCGATCAAGCTGTAAAGATTACAAATTTAGATGTCGAGCGCGATATGCGCGACACCCCTGACGAGCCAGCTGTCCCACCACAAAAAATGCACTGCTCGGTAATGGCGTATGATGTCATAAAAGCAGCTGCGGCAAAATACAAAGGCATAGATCCTGAGCATTTCGAAGATGAGATTATCGTGTGCGAGTGCGCTAGGGTGAGCCTTGGCACGATAAAAGAGGTGATTAAGCTAAATGATTTAAAAACCGTCGAGCAAATCACACAATACACAAAGGCTGGCGCGTTTTGCAAATCTTGCATTAGGCCTGGCGGACACGAGGCTAGGGAGTATTATTTAGAGGATATTTTAGCTCAAACAAGAGAGGAAATGGAGCTAGAAAAACTCCAAGCCCAAGCTGGTGCGTGTGCTAGCTCTGGCACGGCGCCAGAGGCGAAACTAAGCTTTGAAGAGCTAAATTTAATCGGTAAATTTAAAGCGGTCGAGGCGATACTTGATAGCGATATTCGCCCAATGCTTCAAATGGACGGCGGAAATCTCGATGTCATCGACATCAAACCAAGCGATGACGGCAAAACTGACATTTATATTCGCTATTTGGGTGCGTGCTCTGGGTGCGCTAGTGGCGCAGGCGCGACGCTATATGCGATCGAGGCGGTTTTGAAGGATAATCTAAGCGAAAATATCCGCGTAATGCCGATTTGATAATACACAGGCTAAATTTGAGCTTTTGCTTCAAATTTAGCCGAATTTTAAATTTTATAAATTTTAAATTTTCTAAAACACACGCTTTTAATTTTAAATTCACAGATTGCTTTGGCGATAAATCGCCTTGCAATGACAAATCAATGCTTTTAAATTTTGCTACAATGAATTTAAACGCTAAATTCGCAAATTTCGCGCCATAATAAATTTTATTCTAATCCTAAATTTAGGCAATTTTGCGAAGAATTAAAATAACATTTAATCTCATCTCTTTTAATTGTAGTTATAAAACTAATAATTAGACAAAAAATTACAAATATCCAAGTTAAAATCTGTTTTTTATTCATAAACTTCCTTTCTGAAATTTTCAGGTTTATTTCCTTTAAAATTTAAAACAAAAATTAAAATTAAGAAAAACAAACTTGCCTTTAAACAAAAAAATGTCGTTTTTTCATTTCTTTCTGGTTCTTTGAGCTTGTTTTCATAATCGTATTTTATAAAAACTTTATCGTTTTTATCTTCGAGTTGCAATATGTGGTCGTAGTAAAACAAAATAGCTGGTTCGCTGTAAATTTTAACTCTCTCACCAATAAGTTTTGAGTAAATTTCTCGCTCACTTTTTCGAATTTGATAAAATTTATGCTCTTTTTCGTTTAAGTCCAGTCGCAAAGTCCCGCCAGTGCCCTTTGCTTTATACCACGCTGATTGTAAAATTCCTTCGTTTATATCGAGATTTTCGAGCGTTCTTGGATTGTAAGACAGTGCCTTTAAATATCCCAACACTACAAGATAAAGAAAACAACCGATTAAACCTAATGACATTATCGAAATTACGGAGCCAAAAACAGATTTTGGCTTTTTAAAAACTCGATAATAAAAAATCAAATAGATATAACTATTTAGCCAACGGCTTCGTAAATTCAATTTTATCCTTTGAACTTTCATATTTTTAACTCCGAAATTCGAAGCAATCCAGTAAAATTTAGAGAGAATTTGAATTTTTAAATTAAAATTTATGTGAATTTCCCTGAATTTCTTCGCTTTGCCCGTAATGACAACGAATTCGCAGGATTTTATTTTTCCTGCCTTGAATTTTTCTCCTCTATCCCGCTGATACCCTCACGGCGTGCAAGCTCGCGCAAAATCGTCTCAGGGTGGATTCCATGATCCCCCAAAGCTACTAGCATGTGAAAAATAATATCCGCGCCCTCGTAAATCGCGTCGTATTCTGGCTCGCCCGCTCTATGCTCGCCAAAACGCGCCCGTTCGGCCTCTGGCGCAGATTTTGCACGGGTTAGATCCTTGCAAGCTAGCGCGAACTCGCACGCTTCCTCGGAGATTTTTTTGAGATAGCTATTTTCGCCCTTTTTATACAGGCTTGCGACATACGATTTTGCGGGATCTGCGTTAAATTTCCTATCCAGGCAGACATGGTAAATTTCATCTAAAATATCATAAGGCGAAATTTTGCGAGCAGTTTTGGGCGCAGTGTTTTCATCACCCAAATTTTGCGAATTTTGCGTCAAATTCTCGCCAAATTTTACTTCGTTAAAAAAACAGCTCTTCTCTCCCGTATGACACGCCACACCGCCCTTTTGCTCGACTTTGAGCAATAGCGTATCATTATCGCAGTCTAAAAACGCAGATTTTATGATTTGCTCGTTGCCGCTTGTTTCGCCCTTTTTCCAAATGCGATTTTTCGTGCGCGAAAAATAGTGCGCCACTCCCGTTTCTAGCGAGAGAGATAGCGCCTCTTCGTTCATATAGCCAAGCATCAAAACAGCCCCGTCACTGTAATCTTGCACCACCACTGGGAGCAAGCCAGCGACCTTTTGCCAATCAACCTTAATCATAAAATCTCCGTTTTTGATAAATTTGCGCAATTTTGCAATCCTAGAAAAGGATTGCAAAATTTGTTATTCGCTAATCGCCGATTGTTGCGGTTTGTTTTTGGTATCGACCCAAATATTTGGCACCGCACCGCCTGGGGTTAGGAAAATCTGCGTGTCTTTGTTCTCACGCAAAGCCTCGTTGAATTTCGCCTGAGTTTCGATTTGCTTTAAATTTAGCAAATTTTGATTTAGGCTTTTTGCGATTTCAGTGTTTGCATACGCCTGCGCGTCAGCCTCGATTTTCACGGCGTCCGCCTTACCTTGGGCTTCGATTTTTACAGCATCTGCGTTACCTTTGGCAAGAGCTGCTTTTTTAAGTGCTTCTTGGTTAGCACGCTCGACCTCGTATTTGGTGCGCTCTGCCTCTTGTTTAGCGATTTGCACGCGCTCGATTTGCTCTTTGATTTTTGGCGGTAGGATTATCTCGCGAAGCTGCACAGCTCTTAGCTCCACAGGCGAGTTTGAAAGAGCGTCGATATTCGAGCGGATTCCTTGATCGATCGCCTTAGCGATTTCCTCGCGTTTGGTCGGAAGCTCTTCTGCTGGATAGTTGCCGATGACGCTTCGCACGACATCTTTGACGCGAGGATCGATGATTTTGTCTTCCCACAAAAGCCCCCACTCCGCAATCGTCGCAGGCGCGGTGCTCTCGTTTAGTTTGTATTGAACAGTAATATCAACACTAACTGGCAGGTTACGAGAGTCTAGCACTGAAAGCGAATTTTTGCGGATGATTCCGCCGATACTTCCGCCACTTGCCCTGCTTGTAGCCATATCCTCGTTGCTAGTGTAGTTGATGATTCTCACGCGCGTATCAATCACAAAAATATCTTGGATAAACGGCACGAAAAAGTGGATTCCAGCGCCCAGCGGTGTGGGATCGTATTTACCCAAATTTGACTTAATGCCAACCTCGCCTGATTGGATAGTGGCAAATGGTTTTGCAATGATAAAAAGCGCGATAATAGCGATTAAAAAGTAGAAAAATCCGCCGAATTTAAAGCCGCCTAAATTCTGCAAATTTGGCCCCTTAAAGCTAAATCCACCATTTTCGTTGCCATTATTTTTTTTATTTTTGTTGAAATAATCATTTAAATCTGCCGGCATAATTATCCTTATTTGATATATGTGAGCCAGTGCTCAAATTTAGGGTCTTTGCCAGTAACGACTGCGAAATACGCTTTTTGCAATTTGCTTGTGATCTCGCCCATTTCGCCCTTGCCAATAATGCGTCCGTCGATATTGCTAATCGGCGTAACCTCGGCAGCTGTGCCTGTGAAAAACGCCTCATCAGCCGCATAGACTTGATCGCGTGAAATGCGTTGGCGAAGGACTTTTATGCCCAAACTCTCGGCGATTTGGATAACTGAGTTTTGAGTGATTGACTCCAAGCTAGTATCGTTTGGCGGAGTGATTAGCGCGCCGTCTTTTACGATAAACAAGCACTCTCCTGGACCTTCTGCCACAAATCCTTGCGGATCAAGCAGTAGCGCCTCATCGTATCCAGCATCGACAGCCTCGAAGTTTGCCATTTGTGAGTTGAAATAATTCGCACTTGCCTTTGCTTTTGCCATCATTGAGTGTTGAGCAGGTTTCGCCCAAGATGAAATTTTCACCTTAATGCCCGCTCTTAGGGCTTCCTCGCCCATATACGCGCCCCATTGCCATGCAGCTACTACGGTATCGACTGGGACATCTTTTAGCGAAACGCCCATAGAGCCGTATCCTAGGTAGATTAACGGGCGGATATAGACGGTTTGATCGAAGTCGTTTTTAGCTACGACATCGATTTGCGCCTGACGCAACTCATCGAAGCTATAAGGGGTTTTGATTAGGCAGAGTTTGGCTGAAACTAAAAGTCTTTTTGTGTGCTCATCAAGGCGAAAAATCGCATAACCTTTATCTGTCTTGTAGGCTCTTACGCCCTCAAATACTGCGTTGCCATAGTGAAGCGAGTGGCTTAAAACATGCGTTGTAGCCTCAGCCCATGGGATTAGCGAGCCGTTTTTCCAAATTAAATTTGCCGGTTGAACCTTTGCCATTTTACATCCTTTTTTGAAATTTAAACCTATGATTTTATCTAAAATTTTATAAATTTTGACTTTTCAAATTCGTTTAATCTACCACCCAAAGAAATGCGAAGCATTTCAGTAAAATTAAATCAGCTAAATTTAGAAAAACGAAGTTTTTCTAAATTTAGCCACCTTAAAAGCGTCGTCGGGGGTTGGGGGATTGTAAGGGGGAAGGGGCGCGACCTCGCAATTCAAGCCCCCTTCCCCCTTACGAGAAAAGCACGGCGCAATCTAAAATTGAAAAAATCGTTCAATGCTAAATTCGAGTTGAATTTTGAATTTAAATTTCCCTGGATTGCTTCGAAAACTTCGTTTTCTCGCAATGACAGCGAATTTGGCGCAAGGAATTTTAAACTCATAGATTACCACAAATTTTGCTACGCAAAATTCTCGCAATGACAAATTATACAAAAATCAAGGTCAGTATTTGGCAAAATTTAAAATTCCACAAACGAAACGCCAAGGCCGATTTTATCGACACTTTTTTTATAATCCGCTAGGCTCTCAGCGTATCCGCTAAAATACCTAAAATACCCATAAAGCCCGCTGTTAAATAGCGGAAATATAAAATCAAGCTCGATTGCACCGCGATTTTGCGAGTTTAAACGCAGATTGTTGCGCCATTTGGCCATGACTTTGTGTCGCCCGAAACTATACGAAGCGCGCAAATCCCCATACCCCATATACTCGCTAATGTCCTTGTTGCGCTGATCTAGCCCGAAAGCATACCAAAGTCTCGGCGTGATTTCAAAGCCCCCAAACCTCCACGAACTTTGCGCGTAAAGATGATTTATCGAGCGCGAATCCGCCCCGTCCTTGCCGTTTGATTCGTGCAAAACGCCAAGTTTTAGCTCATCGGCAAAATCTGGCGCTAGGCTCATAAAAAGCTCTGGCTTGTAGTTATTTTCCCTAAATGGCGCGCTATCAGCGGTGATTTGCCACCACGAATTTTGCGTGTAAGCAAAGGAAATTTTCTCGCCAAAGCCAAAATAATCATAGCTTATAGGCCGTTCGAAACTAAACGCAAAGTGCGCTTCATTGGGGCTACGACCCTCTTTTTTATGATGATCGTGAGTAAAAACTGCATAAATTGGCTCGTAATATTTAATGCCCAAAAATTCGCTAAAATTCTGTTTTTTGCTTGGTTTTGGCGTGGAATTCAAGTCTAAATTCGCTAAATTTTGCTTTTTCGGATACTGCGCCGAAATTTCATTTGAATTTGACGCCAAATTTGGCTTTGAAATTCTGCTTGAATTTTGCGCGCTAGTGTTTGCAAGGGCTAATTTTTTGTAATAAATCATAGCGTTTTTATAATCGCCCTTTGCCTCAAAATCCCTAGCTTTCGCCAAAATTTCGCCATCATCTGCGCACAAAACGCTAAATAGCGCCAAAAATAAAATTTTAGTTTTCAACTTTTTCTAAATCGCTTTCGTAATTGATATTTAAAAACTGCGCTTTGTCTTTAAATTTTAAAATTTCACTATCGCAAGAAGTAATAAATTCGCCGATTTTATGGTTGTTTTCGCGGTAAAATTTCAGCGCACGCTCCGCTAAATCCCCGCTAAAAAATCCGCATAAATTATGCGTTTTTTCGCCATCGCTTGCAAGCGAAATCTCAGCCCTGCTCTCCCAAAGCGCGCGGATTGCCTCTTCGCTCACAAATGGAGTATCAGCAGGCACGATGAAAACCCTTTCCCCAGCAAATCCCCTAAGCGCCGAATACAGCGCGCCCATAGGCGAAAAATCCTTAAAATCGTCTTTAATCAAAGGAAGTGGTGGGCTAAATTTTTGCGATTTTGCGCAGACGAAAACCTGCGAAAAAATGCGCGAATACCTTTTAAAACAAAAATGCGTCATGCTAGGCTCGCCCAAAAATGGCTCTACTGCCTTATCCCTGCCAAAGCGAGAGCTTTTGCCGCCGCACAAAATCACGCAAATTCTAGGCTCGCCCAAGCCTATCCTTCTTGCATATATTTTGCCTTGCCAAGCGCGTTATTTCCGATAAAATGATACAGGCTTGGGGCTTGAAGTTTGGCTAGTTTTGGGTATTTTTGCCTTAGTGTTTTCCAGATATCATAGACCCTCATGCCGCTTTTATACAAGCTCATAATCTCGTCGAAATGCTCATCATACAGGCTTGGTTTTTTAAGAAGCGAGATTTTGCGCCCCATATCGAGTTTGGCGTTGGTTTCTATAAACTCATGGATTTGCGCCTCTGTGATTTTGGTGAAATCCTCAGGGTATTTTTCCCTCATTACTCTCAAAATATCTTTGTCAGAAATGCCCTTGAAATGGAGCTTTTTAAGCTCAAATTTATACGCTTGCAAAAGCTCGTTTTTGCTCTTTGCAATTGCGCGAATTTTGTTTTTTTCGTCCTTACAATTCGTAGCTATGAAGTGCGTTAGCCCCGAAGCGCTCACAGATTTTTTAAACTCCGCGTCCTTCTCGCCGATATGGGCCAAAATCGCTTTGACCGTGTATCCTCTTGAAACCAGCTCCTCGATATCTTTCGCGTATGGGGTATAGTCAAATTTCGCGCGCGAAAACCCAGTTTGCGCGGTGATTTTTTTGTAAATTTTCGTATATTGCGACTTGTTAATATAATTTTTTTTCAGGGCTTTTCGAAGCTCTGCGCTAATCGCGCTAAAATCATCATACGACGCAATACTTGTAATCAAATCAGATTCATTTACGACACTGCCATCTACTACAACAATACTTACAACCTTCATACCGCCCTCCTTAAAATTTGTCCTAAAAGCCTTTTGCTTTTAAGTGAAAGATTATACTACTTTTATAGCAAATAAAGGGCAAAATTTTGGATTTTTTTAAATTTTAATAATTAAGAATTTATCTGTATAATTTCGCAAAATTTCAAATTTAAGGCAAGATTATGATAGAGGTTTGGAAGCTGACAAAACGCCATGTAGATGAGCCAGACGCTGCGCCGAAATTTAGGGATATCACCATTTTTACGAGCCTTGGGCATGGGGTTGGCACGATTGATTTTAGCGAGAAGATTTGCGAATTTAGCGAAAATGAGTGGGAAGAGATACTAAGCGCGGGCGATGAATACGCGAAATTTAAGCTAGGAAATATCGCCACGATAAACGAAATCGAAATTTTCCCAGAGCACGCCATAAAACTTTTGCAAAGCCTTAAAAATTCGGCTTTGGGTGAGTTTTTAAAGAATTTAGATGAGGGTTATTTAACGCTTAGGAAAGTTTTTAGATGAAAAAAGCGATTTTGTGCGTAGGAAACGAGCTTCGTGGCGATGACGGCGTTGGCGCGCAGGTCGGTAAAATCGCCATGCGCGAGCTTCCTGGCTGGGAAGTATTTTTTGGCGGGGACATGCCAGAAAATGAATTTTCCAAAATCAGAGCTTACGCGCCAGAAATTTTAGTCGCTGTCGATGCAATCGGCGTGATAATGGACGAAAACGCCAAATTTGAGTGCGAATTCGTGGATTTAAGCGATGATGTGAGTTATTTTTACAGCGCGCACAATATCCCAGCGTGCGTGTGGATCAAATACCTGCGCGAATTTATCCCAAAAATACTATTTTTAGGCATTAAGGTTGATTTGCTAAATTTGGGCGAATTTTCCTCCGCGCTCTCTGATACAGCCAAAACTGGCGCACTTCTTGCAATCGAAAAAATCAAAGAATTAGATAAAAATTTGCAGGATTAGGCAAGGGATTTGGAGGATTGTTCTACCAAATTCCACCCCAAATTTGGTAAAATTTCTGCAAATTTAACCTCTCGCAAGGAAATTTTATGCAAAGACGAAGTTTTTTAAAAAATTCTGTAATTTTTGGCGCAGGCGTAATTGTGAGCGCAAATTCGCTTTTTGCAAGTAAGGGGGCAAAAATGCAAAATTTAGTTCCAAATTTCACTCTAAATAACGGCGCGAAAATCCCTATTTTAGGATACGGGACTTGGGATATTCGTGGCAAGGACGGGCTAAAAGCCATAGAAAATGCCCTAGAAGTGGGATATCGCCACATTGACTCGGCGCAGTATTATCGCAACGAAGAGATCGTGGGCGAAGCTGTGCGAAATAGCGGTATCACTAGAAGCAAAATTTTCGTAACTTCAAAGCTTCAATGGGGCGCAAATGTGGGCTTTGAGGGCGCAAAAAGGGCAGTTTATGAAAGCCTAGATGCGCTTAAATTTGATTATATTGATTTGTATCTAATCCACGCTCCTTATGGCGATATTAAGGGTATTTGGGCTGGGTTTTGTGAGCTAGTAGAAAAGGGACTAATAAAATCAATCGGCGTTAGCAATTTTAGCGTGGATTTAGTGCGAGAGCTTTGCGATGAATTTGCTATAAAACCCGCGCTTAATCAAATCGAGCTTCACCCCTTCAAACAGCAAATTTTGGCGCAAAACGGGCTTGACAAGCTTGGTGTCGCCACACAAGCCTATTCGCCTTTTGGCTCAGGTAGTGCGAAAATTTTAAACAACGAAACGCTTCAAAAAATCGGCGAGAAATACGGCAAAACCGCGGCGCAGGTGATTTTGCGTTGGCAAATACAAAGAAATATCATCACTATCCCAAAAACCGCGACAAAGTCCCGTATGATCGAAAATATCAGCATTTTTGATTTTAATTTAAGCGATGATGATATGAAAAAAATCGCAAATCTTGAAAATTTTTAAAGGAGAGAGTATGTTTTTTAAAAAATCAATCTTAACACTAGCCATAACTTCGCTATTTTGCGGGGTTTGCATGGCAAATGAAACGGGGGAGAATATGCAAATTTCACAAAGCGAAATCAAAAATTTAAACCAAAAAGAGCTAAATTTAACCAAAATTTCAGCGTTTTTAGCTAGTTCAAATTTAAACGAATTAAAAACTGCTGTAAATTCTGCGCTTGATAGCGGTATAAGCGTGGCTGAGATTAAAGATTTAATGGCGCAACTTTATGCGTATTGTGGCTTCCCAAAAGCCCTAAATGGGCTTGGCGTTTTGAGCGTTTCGCTTAAAGAGCGCGAAAAAATGGGCTTAAAAACCACACAAGGCACGGAAAATAAAATCATAGAGAAAAATTTAAATAGCCTTGAAATCGGCTCTAAAACACAAACCGATTTAGTGGGCGGTAAAGTCGATTTAAGCGCACTTAGCGCAGATGTGGATTATTATTTGAAGGCGCATTTATTTGGCGATATTTTTGCGAGCGAGATTTTTTCGTGGAAGGAACGCGAGATCATCACGGTCGCAGCATTAGCGGCGATGAGTGGCACCGAGCCACAAAGGGACGCTCACATAAAAATCGCTAAACTAAACGGCGTTAGCGACGCGCAAATTAATGAGATTTTAAAAATTTCAAATTCAGCTAAATTTAGCAATCCTAGCGCCATGAGCAAGGACGAATTTGCCAAAATTAGCCCATTTGGCGTGGGCGAACTAAACAGCGCGTATGCGAAGTATTTCAGCGGAAACAGCTACCTAAACGCTATCTCGACCCAACAAGTCAAAATGTATAATGTGGTCTTTGAGCCGAGCTGCCGCAACAACTGGCATATCCACCACGCTAAAAGCGGTGGCGGTCAAATTTTAATCGCCACAGCAGGTCGCGGATACTACCAAGAATGGGGCAAGGAAGCCATGGAAATGAAACCAGGAGATGTCATAAATATACCAGCTGGCGTCAAACACTGGCACGGCGCGGCAAAAGATAGCTGGTTTGCCCATATCGCCGTAGAAGTCGAGGGCGTGAAAGCTAGCAACGAGTGGCTAGAACCTGTAAGCGACGAGCAGTATAAAAAGCTAAAATAAGGAGCAAAAAATGGCAATTATTAATGTCGATATTCAAAAATCCTACCACATTTTAAACCACGGTGCCACGACGATAGTCTCGGCTGAATTTGAGGGCGTAAAAAACGCTATGGCGGTTACTTGGGCGTGTCCGCTGGATTACGACAAAGTCACGATAGTGCCGCACAATGGCTCATTTACACGCACTCTTATCGAAAAAAGCGTATATTTTGCCGTGCAAATCCCCGTCGCCACGCAAAAAGATTTGCTTTTAAATTTGGGCGATGAAAACAATTCTCGCTTCGACAACCCGCATAAAATGGACGGCGTGGAGCTGTTTTATAAAGATGGCTTCAAAGTTCCGCTAGTCGCAGGTTGCGCTGCGTGGATTATTTGCAAGGTTATCCCGGAGCCTCACAACGAGCAAACTTACGACCTTTTTATCGGGCAGGTTGTGGCAGCTTATGGCGATGATAGAGTTTTTGACGGCTCACATTGGCGTTTTGATGAAGTTGGCGATGAGCTAAAAACGCTTCATTATGTCGCAGGGAAAAAATTTTA
The DNA here is from genome assembly GCF_027737405.1 of Campylobacter sp. VBCF_04 NA7. NCBI lineage: Bacteria > Pseudomonadati > Campylobacterota > Epsilonproteobacteria > Campylobacterales > Campylobacteraceae > Campylobacter > Campylobacter sp. VBCF_04 NA7. The sequence continues at coordinate 117,361 of NZ_JAOVTT010000002.1, read as the reverse complement.
TCTTGACGGCAAAGGCGTGTAAATTTAGCAAATTTAAGGAGCAAATATGTCAAAAATTCTACTCATAAACGGCAGTCCGAACAAAAACGGAAGCACAAATTTAGCGTTAAGCGAAATCGCAAAAGAGCTTGAAAACAACGGCGTTCAAAGCGAAATTTTATACCTTGGCAAAAAGGCGATAAATGATTGCATTGCCTGTTTTTCTTGCACCAAAACAGGGCGTTGTGCCATAAAAGACGATCTGGTAAATGACATAATCCAAAGGCTTGATGAATTTGATGGCATCGTGGCTGGAAGCCCTGTGTATTACGCTGGACCCACAGCTAGAATTCAGGCGTTTTTGACAAGGCTGTTTTTCGTAGGCGGAAATAAATTTAGCGGTAAAATCGGCGCAAGCGTCCTTATAGCTAGGCGTGGCGGGGCTAGTGCGAGTTTCGATAGGCTAAATAAATTTTTTACGATTGCAAATATGTTTTTGGCTGGTTCGCAGTATTGGAACGAAGCCCACGCCATGACGCCCGATGACCTTCCAAAGGACGAAGAGGGCTTGCAGACCATGCGAACACTAGCCAAAAATATCGCTTGGTTTGTCAAAAACAAAGAATTTGCCAAAAACGCCGTTGCTATGCCTGAGTATGAAGAGCAAATTTTGACAAATTTCATTAGGTAAATGCGCAAAAATTTATCGTAGGCAAATTTTAAATGAATAAGGCGAAATTTACAGATAAAATTCACTCAATTTTTGAGATAAAGCGCGAAGAATTCAAGCTTTTGCTTTACAGCGCGTTTTTTATTTTTTCGCTTTTTTGCTCGTATGCGCTACTCCGCCCGATTCGCGATGCGCTTGGGATTCACGGCGGAAGCGACGAGCTAAAATGGCTATTTTTAGGCACTTTTGTCGCTACGATTGTTTGTTCTGTTTTAGCTATGTGGCTAAGCGGGGCTATTAGGCGCAAACTCTACACCGACGCCATTTTTATATTTTTTGCCCTAAATTTGCTAGGATTTTTCGTGGCCATGAGATTTATTGACGCCCAAAGCCCCGCATTTGCCACACTTTGCAGGGTTTTTTACATTTGGGTTAGCGTTTTTAATCTCTTTGTCATAAGCTCGGCTTGGAGTGTTTTAGCAGATGTTTTTAGCAAAGAAACGAGCAAATCAATGTTTGGCATAATCAGCGCGGGAGCTAGTTTAGGCGGGATTGCAGGGGCTAGTTTGGTTAGTTTTTTGCGAGAAGTTTCGACGCAAAATTTCATATTTTTATCGGCGTTTTTGCTACTTTTTGCCTTGATTTTGAAAAATTTAATCATAAAAGAGGGGCTAAATTTGCTCCAAAACGAGAGCGAAAAAGCAAATTTCACTCAAAAATTTAGCACTCCACTACCTAGCAAAAACCCGCTTGATGGCTTTAAAATCATCGCTAAATCGCCCTATTTGCTATCTTTTGTAGGCTTTGTTTTATTGCTTACAAGCGTTAGCACATTTTTATACATGGAACAAGCTAGAATCGTCCGAGCCGTCTTTGAGACGCGCGAAGCCAGAGCCGCAGCCTTTGCAAACATCGATCTCATCGTGCAAAGCGCTAGTTTTTTTATACAAATTTTCCTAACGGCAAAAATCGCTAAATTTTTTGGCATAAAGTGGCTTTTGGCTCTGCTTGGATTTGCGATTGCGCTGGGATTTATTATGCTAAGCTTCACACACCCAGCATTTTGGGGCATTGCACTTGTGATGAGCCTGCGCAGAATCGGCGAATACGCCCTTGTGAAACCAGCTCGCGAAATGCTTTTTGTCCCGCTTGATAGTGAGAGCAAATACAAAGTCAAAAACTTCCTTGACACGGTCGTTTATCGCGGTGGAGACGCGCTCTCATCGCAGGTCGAGGGCATAGCACTAGCTAAATTTGGCGTGAGTGGAGTTTTGATTTTGGGTGCAATAATTTCGTTTGTTTGGGGAATTTTGGGACTAAATTTAAGTAAAAAATATGAAAAATTAAAATAAAATTTGCAGAATTAGGCAATAAAAGGAGAAATTATGAAATACACAAATTTAGGGCAAACTGATATTAAAATTTCGCAAATTTGCCTTGGCTGTATGGGTTTTGGCAGACCAAATCCAAACTTTCTTACTTGGACTGACGGGGACGAGAAAACCTGCGAAAAGGTCGTCGCAAGGGCATTGGAGCTTGGTATAAATTATTTTGATACTGCAAATGTCTATACCAACGGCGATTCTGAGATTTATCTAGGCAAGGCGCTTCGAAATTTAGGCGTCAAAAGAGAAGATGTCATCATCGAAACTAAGGTATTTTTCAACGAAGGCAAACTAAGTAAAACGGCAATCATGCGTGAAATCGAAGGCTCACTAAAACGCCTAAATATGGACTATGTCGATGTGTATATGATACATCGTTTCGACTACGACCACGAAATTTTTGAGACTATGAGCGCTTTGCACGAATTAGTAAAAGCCGGAAAAGTCCGTGCGCTCGGGGCTAGTGCGATGTATGGCTATCAGTTTTTTAACATGCAACTATGCGCCGAAAGGGAAAATTTAACCAAATTTAGCGTTATGCAAAACCATTATAGCCTGATTTATAGGGAAGATGAGCGAGATTTGATCCCCGTGTGTAGGCAGTTTGGCACAAGTATCGCGCCGTATAGCCCACTAGCTGGCGGTCATCTAGCTCACACTTCGTGGGATGGGTATTCAAAGCGAGTAAATGAAGACAAGGTTTTGCGCGTAAAATACGACGAATTTAAAGAAAGCGACTTAAAAATCATCGCTAGGATTGATGAAATAGCAAAAAATCGTGGTGTGAGTATGGCGCAAATCGCTTTGTCTTGGCACTTTGCTAAGGGCGTGGATAGCCCAGTTCTTGGCGCAATCAAAACAGAGCATTTAGACGACTGGGTAAAAGCCCTTGAAATCAGCCTTGATGAGAGTGAGATCAAATATCTTGAAGAGCTGTATGTCCCGCACAAAGTGGTAGGCGCTATCAATAAAGGCGGTCCAGAGCGAATCGAGCGAAAATAAAATTTGCAGGATTAGCAAGGAATTTGGAGTATTGTTCTATGAATTTTACTCTCAAATTTGCTAAAATTTCATCAAATTTGCCGAAAGGATTTTTATGCAAAGGCGAGAATTTTTAAAAAATTCTGCGATCTTAGGTAGCGTGGCACTGCTTGGCGGTGCGCTAAATTTAAACGCGAATTCGCAAAATTTAAAAGGAGAAACTATGAAATTTATCACTTTAAATGATGGCAACAAAATGCCTATTTTAGGATACGGCGCGTATCAAATCCCACAAAACGACACCCAAAGGTGCGTTGAAGACGCCATTAGCGTGGGATACCGCTCTATTGACACGGCTCAGGCATATCAAAATGAGCTTGGCGTGGGAGCGGCGGTAAATTCGGCTATTAAAGGCGGGATTAAGCGAGAAGAGTTTTTTATCACAACCAAAATTTGGGTTAGCAACGCGACAGAAAGTGGCGTTTTACGCAGTTTTGAAGCTAGTATGAAAAAGCTGGGCTTAGATTATCTTGATTTGCTTTTGCTCCACCAGCCATATAACGACATTTACGGAGCGTGGCGCGCGATGAGTAGGCTAAAAAACGAAGGGCGCATAAAATCAATCGGCGTTAGCAATTTTTATCCTGATCGCCTTGTGGATTTCGCCCTAAATAACGAAATCAAACCCGCCGTTAATCAAATCGAGCTAAATCCATTTCATCAGCGTAAATTTGACCGCGAAATCGCCAAAAAATATGGCATTGCGGTGCAAAGCTGGGCGAGTTTTGGCGAGGGTAGAAACGATATGTTTAATAACCCAATTCTCAAAAAAATCGGCGAAAAATACGGCAAGAGCGTGGCGCAAACGATTTTGCGCTATCTTATTCAGCTTGACATCATCGTCATACCAAAAACCACTCGCAAAGAACGCATGATAGAAAATTTCAGCGTTTTTGACTTCGAGCTTAGCACAAACGATATGCAAACAATCGCCAATATGGACGAGCAAAAATCCCTTTTTAGCGAAGTTTATCACAACGACCCTGCGACGGTAGAAAGGTTAAACAGCTGGAAGTTGCCTGATTAAGGGGCTTTTATGCAACGAAGAAATTTTTTGAAAAATTCGCTGATTTTAGGCATAGTTGTAAATTTGGTGTAAATTTACTAAACGCAAACAAAAATTTAAAGGAGAAAAAGATGAAAACAAGAAAACTAGGCGACATAGAAGTTTCGCCAATCGGCATTGGTTGCATGGGCTTTTCGCACGGATACGGACAAATTCCTAGCATTGATTATAGTATAGAAGCCATTAAAACCGCTTTTGAATTTGGTTGTTCGTTTTTCGATACTTCCGAAGTTTATGGTGCACAACTCTACCACTACGGACACAACGAGCAAATTTTAGGAAAAGCTGTAAAAGAATTTAGAAATAGCGTGGTTTTGGCTACAAAACTAATGTTTGACAAATCTGAAATTTCAGCCGAAGGCTCGGCGTATGCGGTTATCAAAAAGCATTTAGAAAAATCGCTTGAATCTTCAAACTGATTATGTTGATTTGTATTATCTGCACCGCGTAAATCCTGAAATCCCCGTAGAAATCGTAGCTGAGGCTATGGGAAAATTGATTGATGAGAAATTAATTCGTGGCTGGGGACTTTCGCAAGTTGCCAAAAACACTATCCAAAAAGCACACGAAATCACGCCTGTTTCAGCCGTGCAAAATCTTTATAACATGGTCGAGCGAGATTGCGAAAGCGAAGTTTTGCCATACTGCTTAGCTAACAATATCGGCTTGGTGCCGTTTTCGCCAACAGCTAGCGGTCTGCTTTCGGGCAAATTAAACGCTAAAAGCGATTTTTCGCATAGCGATGATGTTAGGAAATTTATCCCGCAGTTGTCAAAGGAAAATATGCAAAAAAACGCTCCATTGGTAGAGCTTGTGAGTGAATTTGCCAAACGAAAAAACGCAACTCCTGCACAAATCGCCTTAGCGTGGATGTTGCACAAATATCCAAATGTCGTGCCGATTCCAGGCTCAAAAAATAAAGAGCGGATTTTAGAAAATTTAGGTGCTTGGAGCGTGGAATTAAGTGGGAGCGAATTTAGCGAACTTCAAAGCACACTTGATAAAATCGAAATCCACGGACACAGGGGAATAGAAGAGTTTCAAGGTGGCGGTATGAAAGACTGGGGTAAAAAATAATTTTGATGAAAAGACGAGAATTTATTAAAAATACCGCTATTTTTGCCACTATGGCGGTATTTGGTGTGGCAAATTTAAGCCCGAATTTAAAAGAAAATTTAAGCAAATTTGCTAAAAATCATAAAATTTTGATTGTTTATTATACTCGCACATTAAATACAAAAATCATCGTCGAATACCTTGCTTGGCTAGTTGGCGGTGATTTATTTGCTTTGTATTACTCAGGCGGTGCGACTCTCGGCGATGATATAAAAGCATGGCTAAATGCTAACGGAATTTTGGTAAAATAAAATTTGCAGGATTAGGCAATAAATTTAAGGAGAAATATGAAAAAACTACTTTTTTTGTGTTTGAGTATAATTTTTGCATTTGGAGGCGAGATGAGAGTAGAATTTAGTTGTGAAAATGTCCGCGCAGTGGCTGTTTTGGGCGATACTAGCGCGGCAAAGAGTTTTTATGAAAATTTGCCATTAGAGTTAAATTTGAAAGATTACGCAGGGCGAGAAAAAATCGCGGATTTGCCCGTGCGACTAAATTTTGCCGGCGATCCTAGTTCGGACGGCAAGGTTGGCGATCTTGGCTATTTCTCGCCGTGGGGAAATTTGGTGCTTTACTACAAACCTCAGCCATACTACGAAGGCGTCATAAATCTCGGTAAATTCGAAAGCGGTTTTGATGAAATCATAAAATGCGAAAGAGTTTTAATCCAAAAAGCGGATTAAATTAAGCCCTAAATTTTGCATTTTCTAAATTTAGCAAAAACTCTTTTTTATCCAGCCCGTATGCGTAGCCTGTGAGTTTGTCGCCACTGCCGATAACTCTGTGGCAAGGGATAATTATCGCAATTGGATTTGCTCCCACTGCTCTGCCTACGGCTCTGGCGGACATTTTTGGGATTTGTCTTTTTAGTGAGATTTCGTGCGCAATATCGCCGTAAGTCGTGGTTGCTCCAAAAGGAATTTGCATTAAAATGCGCCAAATTTCAAGCTGAAATTCGCTGCCAATTAGTGAAATTTTAGGTGTGAAATTTGGTAAATTTCCGCTAAAATAAATATCCAACCAAGCGCAGGTATCCCCAAAAATTTGCAAATTTTGCTCTTTAAATTCTGCGCCAAAATCGCTAAATTTGCCAAATTTAAGCGCTGTTAAATTTACTCCATCACTTTGCATAAAAATCTCACCAAGCGGTGAGCTATAACGCCAAAAATATTTCATAAGCTTTGCCTTTTTTCTAAATTTGGCAAGAAAAACGCCATGATTAGTGGCAAAACGCAAACACCGCAAAGTGTGTATAAAACATAACCAAGTCCAAATTTATCAGCTATTAAGCCCAAAATCGGCGCAAAAATCCCGCCAATGCTAACGGTTAGCCCAAATGTAACGCCAGAAGCAAGCCCAACGCGGTTTGGTAAATATCCTTGCCCAAGCGCGATAATCGGGCTATAAGAAAGAGCTAGAAAAATGCCAAGCGGTGCTAATAAAACCACGGCAAAGCCCAAATTTTGCGCGGTTGCAAGCATTATCATAATCGGCAAAAGGCAGAGAAATGAGATTTTTATCATCTTTGTAAAGCCAAATTTATCGGCAAACCTGCCACCAAGAAGGGTAAAAATCGCGCTCACGCCAATATATGCGCTTAATAGCGTGTTTGCATAAGCCTTACTTTGGTCAAATTCGTAGATAAAATAAAGTGCCAAAAATGTATTAAATCCGTGAAAAATGATAGAACGCCCACAAATCAACGCCATGAGTTTATAAAATCCGCCCCACTCATCGACGCCGTTAGTTTGGGTGTTTGTGGCTGTTTTGGGGGTAATTTCGCCAAGTTTTTTAAATTCGGCGTAAAAAAATTTATACAGGGTGCTAATTAAAATTTGCGGAATCAAAAAAATCAGCGTGCCTTTTAGCCCAAATGCACTAATGGCTGCTGTCATGAAAAGCGGTCCCAAAGAAAATCCCAAAATCCCACCAAATGAGAAAATACCGATATTTTGGGCTTTGTTGTGCGGATTAGAGCATTTATTTATGGCTCTTGCGGCTTGTGGGTGAAACATCGCTACGCCGATTCCTGTGATCATCACGACCGCGCAAAGCAGGGCAAATGAGGGCGCAACGCCACTTAGCGCGATACCGCCACCTGCTAAAATAAGTCCTAGCGGGATAATGTAGGGGGTGTTTTTCTTATCGGCTAGCGAGCCAAAAACGGGCTGGATTAGCGAGCCCACGATATTTGAGACCATGACTAGGCTAGCTGCGGTTGCGTAATCGTAGTGATAGCTGGCGATTAAAAACGGCAAAATCGCCACAAGCGCGCCTTGGTTTATATCACAGCACAAATGCGAAAATGCCAAAATATAGACAAATTTGTTTTTCATTTTAAATTTAGGATTTTATATGGGAAAATCCCATATAAAATTTACATTAAAACAGGAATTTGCGTGTTTTGCAAGAAAAATTTGCTCGTTCCTGAAAGCAGAATTTCCTTAATTCCAGTGTTTGAGTGAAGTCCAGCGACGATTAAATCGTATCCGCCGTTGTTTGCATAGTCTATCAAAACCTGCCCTGGAATTTTGCCGTCAATGTTTAAAAGCTCGAATTTATCGACTTTCACATCGTGCAGTGCTAGATACTCAGTGATTCTGCGCTTAGTCTCTTCTGCGCTATCTTGGAGATAGTGATTGGCTGTGATGATTGTGACATTTTGCGCTTTTTTGAGCAAGTCTAGCGAGTGATCGAGCGCTCTGGCACTTGCAGCCGTGCCAGTGAGAGAGACTAAAATTTTATCAGCTTTGAAGCTTTTTAGCTCTCTTGGGATTACGATACAAGGCTTGCCACTTTTTGAAACAGCCGCCTCGAAAGTGCCCGTAATCGTGCCAGTTGGGGGCACTGAGACCACGACAAGATCGCAGTATTTAGAGTGCTTTTCAACTAGCTCAGAACGAATTCCTACCAAATGGCGCAAGCAAGCACTTTTTCCCACTCTCTCATCTTCGTGCATATCAAGGCCGATTTTTTTGCACTCTGCCTCGAAAACTGCGCCGATTTCATCGCGCTCAGCCTTCATCTCCTCGTTTGCTGACTCCAAAAACTCGTCCATTAAAACCCCGCCTTTTAGCGTCATGCGGACATTATAAATCATCTTAGGATCTAGCTGGCACGCCATGATATTCATGTGTGTGCCAAAAAATTTATTCACAAGCAACGCACCACGAATTCTGCCCTCTAACTCTTCGCCGCCACCGATTGGAAAAAAAAGTTTTTTAAGCTCCATTTTGCCTCCTTTTTACACTAATTCAAGCGAAATTTTACTACCTTTTTGCTCTGTTACACGCACTCTAACCACATCGCCTGGTTTAAATGGAGTTGTGATAAATTTCGCTCTTAAAAGCCCATCTACGCCGTCACGAAGTGAAATAAATGTGCCAAAATCTAGCGAGCTTTGCACTACGCCGTCAAATTCCTCGCCGATTTCAAATTTAACCTCTTTGCGATCGTGCCTATCGCCTCTATCGCCACGCGGTTTGCGGAAATCTTTCGAATTTGAAACGATAGAGAGAATTCTCTCTTTTGCGCCATCGACGCCGTCTTTGTTCGCTCCTTGGATTTTAACCTCGCCTTTTTCGCGATCCAAATCAATGCTAACGCCGAATTTTTCGGTGATTTCCTTAATCGTTTTTCCGCCTTGACCGATGATATCGACGATTTTGCTAGGATCGACGCTGAAAATTTCGAGTTTTGGAAGCACGGCTTCATTGATTACGATATTTGCGTTTGCTTCCTCCATTAAATTTAATATATGCGCCCTGCCCTCTTTGGCCTGCACTAGCGCCTCTTTTAGCACTTCTAGGCTAATTCCGCCAAGCTTGATATCCATTTGAAGCGCGGTGATTCCGTCGTTACTACCAGCGACTTTGAAATCCATATCCCCGTCGTGATCTTCTAAGCCCATAATGTCAGTTAAAATCGCGTGTTTTTCACCCTCAAAGATTAGCCCCATTGCGACACCTGCGACTAGTTTTATAGTTTTTACACCGGCTGCGCGAAGCGATAGTGCGCCACCGCATACTGACGCCATTGAGCTAGATCCGTTGCTCTCTAAAATTTCGCTTACTACGCGCATTGATTGAGGAGAGTTTATATCAATGCTTGGAAAAATCGCTCGTTTTGCCAAATTTCCGTGTCCTAGCTCCCTGCGACCTGGGCTTTTTAGCGGGCTTGCTTCGCCTACGCAAAATCCAGGGAAGTTGTAATTAAACATAAATTTCTCAGCTATCGGCTCTGAGCTAGTTAGACTATCGCTAAGCTGAGCGTCGCTATCTCCACCCAGAGTTGCCACCACCAAAGCCTGTGTTTGACCGCGGGTAAAGAGGCATGAGCCGTGTGCGCGTGGCAAAATGTTTGTTTCGATTGAAATTGGGCGCACCTCATTTAGTGCGCGTCCGTCGGCTCTGCGACGCTCTTCGATGATTTGAGCGCGTATGATTTGGCGTTTGTATTTGCCAATGACATTTGTTACTACATCTTTTTGCCACTCATTTTGCACCGTGATTTCATCGGTTAAAATTTTATCTACGATTTTATTTAGCTCGGTTGCGCGCTCGCTTTTTGCCATTTGATTAATCGCCTCTTTTACGGCGTCTTTGTAATTTTCGTCGATATATTTGGCGATATTTTCATCTTCGATTTCTGGTTTATACTCTAAATTTGCGTCTGGTTTTTTAAGCGCTAAAAATGCTTCCTCGTATTTGCGCGAGCCCTCTTCGATAGCCTTAGCAGCGAAATTTATCGCCTGGGCTGTCAAATCCTCTGGTAGTTCGTTCATGCTTTGGACGCCATCTACGATTTGAGGGAGCGAGCGCATCTCAATCATCAAAAGCTCGTCGCCCACGCCAGCTACATACAGATCAAGGGCTGATTTTTTAAGGGCTGAATTTGATGGATTTAGCACAAACTCTCCATCTATTCTACCCACACGCACACCGCAAACTGGGGCTTTCATAGGAATATCACTAAGATACAGTGCCACACTTGCCGCATTTAGGCTCACGACCTGCAAATCCACCTCAGGATCTGCTGAAAGGACATAAACTACGATTTGGGTAGGATAGGCATATCCTTTTGGAAAAAGTGGGCGAAGTGAGCGATCTATAATACGGCTAGTTAGCGTCTCAAAATCGCCCGGCTTGGTCTCTCTTTTGATATATCCGCCAGGGATTTTTCCCACGGCATACATTTTTTCGATATATTGCACGGTTAGTGGCAAGAAATCTTCCTCTACCTGTCTATCTTCCCTAGCGACCGTAGCTAGCACCACAGTATCACCTACACGCATAAGCGCAGCACCCGCTGCTTGTTTTGCGACCTTGTCTATGTCAAAAATTTCTAATTGATTATTTACATCAATCTTGCACTGCATTGTTACTCTCCTTGTTTTCGTTTTTATCAATGTTTTTTTCTTTGTGAAATGGTAGGTAAAATTCGCAATTATTTAAAATTTGCATAATATCCTCGGCTTTTTCCTCTTTTTTCTCTTTATAATAAAAATCCACATTTACAAAATCTTTTATTTTATGCACGGCGTATAGCCCATCTACCGCGGCTTCTATCTCTTCGGCATTATCAGTGCTAATAACCGGCGTAGCATAAAAAATCGTCTTTGCATTTAGCTTGATTAGGGTTTTTATACATGTCATTGTCGTAAGCCCACTCTCGCAACCCTCATCGACCAAGATTACATTTTTTCTAGCCAAGTCAGGCAAGAGCGCGCCCTTGCGAAATTTATAGACATTTTTTAAAATTTTTTCCTCATATTTGCGGCTAGCCTGCCCGTAAATATAATCCAAACTTATCCCAAAGCTTTTGACAAGTTCATCTATGAAAACTATCTCTTGCGTTTCGCTCACACAGGCTATCACGCACTCTGGATTATTTGGCGCATAAATCATCTCACTAAATAAAAATTCATAGCTTAAATTTAGCTTTTCAGATAGTCTTTTTACCAAATAAATCGATGATAAAGACTGAGCTATGATTAGGAAATTTTCGTTTTTTACCGCATTTGAGGGCAGAATTTCAGCTAGCTTTTCGGCTGCTTCTACTTCGTTTTCAAACATCAATTCCGCTCTTGGTATCATTGCGCTTCACCATACTCGGTATCAACCGAAAAATCATATCCAACCCCGCCAAATGGGTAGAAATTTACGAAAAAGTAAAATCCATGCTCTTTTTTAGCCTTGGTGTAATCGGCATTGCTCGTGTTTTTTGGCTCGATGTCTTCTTGATAGACGAAAGAGTAGTTCCAGCACTTTCTCGTATGCGTGATACCTAGCCTCCACATTTTTGAATACGACCTAGCCAAATCATACTCCCAGCGCCCAAAAATTTTGTTATTTCCTGGCAAATTCGCGCTTAAATTTGCGATTGTGTAGTTGTCTTTTTTATATCGTTTTTCGTTTTCATCGCCGAATTGATCGTAGGTATAAGCGTGGCTTATGCTCGCGCTAAAATCAGAATTCGAGTAGTTTGCGTAGGTTTGAACCTTGCTAAAACTATCGTATTTGTGCGAGTATCTGAAACGATTGCCTAAATTTAGCCCATTTGCGAAATAAATATCAAATCTATGGTCGAAATTTCCCAGCTCTTCATCGTCAAAATCATAGCTTTGTTTAGCCGAGTGGCGGATAAATTTGCGCCCATTTTTGTCGTAAAAATACTGCGTCATGCCAAGGGCGATATTTTCGTGCGTGTATTCTTCGCCAAGCTCGCCAAGGAAATTATCCTCCCAATACAGCGAATCTTGTAACCTTGCCAAGCGGGATTTGCGTAAATTTCCATTTTTTTCATCGTATTCGTATTGATGAGATTTCAAAATTCTCTTATCAATCTCGCCCTTTTGCCAGCCAGGAATCCTTAAATCAGCCCTCCAAGTCATAGTATGATAAAAGCTCTCATACGCCTTGGCCAAATCCGTAAATGCTGAAAATTCGGTGTATTGATTGGCGTAAAATGTGCTTTTATCAGCTTCTAGTTCGCCGTTTGCGTAGTAGTATTTATCGCTCCAATCTATATGCGTCATATACACACGCTCGCTCACGCTAAGCCCCAAATAATCGCCTAGGAATTTATCACTATAACTAAGCGGAATATCAAGCTCGTATTGGCGCGCGGTAACGCCTTCTTGGCGGGTGAAATTTCGCGCCTTTAAATCCACAGAGTAGAGCAAATTTGGCACAAAGATATCATCGATAAATTTATGATATTGCGCAGTCGGTAGCTCTTGGACTGTGTCGCGGTTTTGGAAGACGCTATCTTGGTTGAGCTTGCTAGTGTCGATATAATACCTGCCATAAAGCCCGAAATAATGGTCATCTGTCGTCAAATAATAATTTAGCTTAGAGGTTACTAGCGCGTTATCGTCCTCATCGACGCCACCTTTGCTCTTTAAATCATAGTATTCAAGGTCGTTTAATTTCGTAAAGTCGATCCATAAATTTTCTTTGAAATTTCCGTCGATTAGGTATCCAGCTAGCTTGCTTCTATCGTATTCAATCTCGTATCCGTGGTGTTTTTCATTTTTATACTCTAAGCGTTCTTGGGCGCGGGTAAAATTATCAAACACACCGCCACGAATTTCGCCCCTTGAATACGGCGAATCCGCGAACCTAAATGTCCCATACACACCAAAACCACGGCGCGAACGAACCTGCGGGTCTAACTGCAAATCCCAGCTATCATACGGCGCGAAATAAATTGGCTGTTTATAATACACGCCCTCATCGCCGATATATCCGCCCTCAGGTGGCAAGAGGCCTGTCCTACGCGTAGTATCAGTAGGCACGCCAAAATACGGCAGATAAAACACAGGCACATCGCCGATATAAAATCTAGGATTGAAAAGGTGTAAAAATTTGCTCTCTTTATTTAGCTTGCCACTGCTAAATTTGATTTTCCAGTCTGGATCTTTGACATTACAGCTAGATATCACAGAGCCCTTGACACGGTAATACTCGCTATCACTGCAACTCTCATCATTTTGCATCCAAAGCTCAGCGTCTTTATCCATCATAAAGGTCGCTTTGCCCTCTTGGGTATTGTTTTTCAAATCAATTTTAACGTATTCGGCTCTGGTGGTTTCGTTATCCCCACGCATAGCATTTACATTGCCAAAAAGCTCGATTATTTCGTTTTTTTCATCATAAGTGGCGCGATCGGCTGTGAGGAAATAGTCCTGTGAATACACAGTCACATTGCCTCTGGCTATGGTTAAAAAGCCGTTTCGCTTGACATTATCGGCGATTAACTCGACATTTTGCACCTTTGCGTTAAGCAAATTTGCCACTAACGCACCAAATGTTAATATTAAAATTTTACTTTTTTTCAATTTCTACCACCAAGGTTTTTGCTGCCAAATCCTGCAAACTCTGACGAAATTTCGTCCAAAATGCAAACAAAAATCCGATATAAAATGCTGTTTCGCTAACAAGCCTAACGCCCGATCTAAACGCGCAAACGCCAAAGCTAAGCCTCTCATTTTCGTCCCTAGCGCTGATGACTTTTATTTTTAGGGCTAATTTTCCCAAAGTCGCGCCATAAAAATATACAAAAATCGCGTGATATAAAAATTTCACCATTACTAAATAGGGCAAATACGGCGCGATTGCGTTATTCAGCGCCATTGGGTCGCTTCCGCTCATCTGCGATGCCGCAAGCAAGGGCTCGGAAGCTGTGCTAATGAGCATAAAGGTAAAAAGCACGCCCATAATCACCTCATCTAAAATAAAGGCGAAAATTCTCTTAGGAAGACTAGCAATCACCTAATTAATCCCTAAGTGCCTGATATGCGATATCGCTTCGGTGTTGAGAGCCTTCGAATTCTATATTTTTGACTAATTCATAGGCTAAATTTCGCGCTTCTCTGATATTATTAGCTACACCCACACTTACCAAAACTCTTCCGCCGTCTGCATAAATTTCGCCGTTTTCTTCGCTAACGCCAGCGTAACAAATGTGAGTGTTAGCCGGAATTTTGCCTAAATTAATCTTTGTTTTTGGCGTAGATTTATAAGGGTAGTTTTCGCTAGCACTTACGACGCCAACAGCAAATTTATCGCGGAGTTTGATGTCTGTTAGCTTGCCAGTGGCTGCATCGTATAAAATTTGGCTTAAATTTCCGTCGATTAAAGGCATCAAAACCTCGCACTCAGGGTCGCCGAATCTGACATTGTATTCGAGCACATACGGCACTCCTTTTACAATCATAAGCCCCACGAAAAGCACTCCGCAAAACGGATTGCCGTCTTTTTTCATACCTCTTAGAGTCGGAGCTACGATTTCGTTTTCGACCCTTTTTATCAGCGCCTCATCTGCTAGCGGGCTTGGAGCGTATGCGCCCATACCGCCTGTATTTGGACCCTGATCGCGGTTTAGCAATCGTTTGTGATCTTGGGCTACTGGCAAAGAGACGAAATTATCCCCGTCGCAAATCGCAAAAAAGCTAAGCTCAAACCCGTCTAAATACTCCTCGACAACCACGGTTTTGCCAGCATCTCCGAAACTGCCTTTTAGCATTTCCCATGCCGCGTCTCTGGCCTCGTCGTGGTTTTGAGCGATTATTACACCCTTGCCTGCGCAAAGCCCGTCGGCTTTGACAACGACTTTTTCATCTAGGGTGTGGATAAATTTAGAAATTTCCTCGAAATTATCGCTGTTTAAAAATCTAGCGGTGCGGATAGCGTTACGAGCCAAAAACTCCTTCATATAGGCTTTTGAGCCCTCTAAACGAGCTGCCGCTTTACTCGGTCCAAAAATCACTAGACCTTTTGATTTGAATACATCGACAATGCCCTTTGTAAGCGGATCTTCTGGGCCTACAATCGTCAAATCGATTTTGTTGTCTTTCGCAAAATTTGCAAGTTCCTCAAAAGTTTTCAAATCCAAATTTTCGCCAAGTGCGCTAGTCGCGCCATTTCCTGGGGCAAAATATAGATTTGAAACATTTTTATCCTCTTTTAGTCTAAGTGCGATAGCGTATTCTCTGCCACCACTGCCGATGATTAAAATTTTCAAGGTAAAACTCCGTGTAAAAATAGCCCAAGTGAGCGTTGCGTGAAAAAGATTCGGCCTAAAACAAAGCCAATCTTGCAACTAGGACAAGCCCTTAGGTCGCAACCCGTAAGCTCAGAGCCTCAAACCGAGCCGCGTCACACCGGCAAATCACATCGTCGCCTACTAAAATATGTTAGACCCTCATAAATAACGCTGGCGCATCACCCAGGCAAGCGAAATTATATGTTTTTTTGCCTTAAAATACAAGCAAACGCCAAATCCACACACGCTTTTATGCTTTGATTTTCGCTGATTATGGGCGTTGTAAATTTGGATAAAATTTTAGCCGTGCTATTTCCTATGCAAATCGCCTGATATGAGCTATCCCAGCCAAAATTTGAGATAAAACTTTTCGCATTTAGTGGCGAAGTAAAAATTATCACGGAATTTGTGGCTGGTTTTTGCGAAATGCTGACTTTTTTGGGTCTGTTTTCATAGCCGATTATATGGGTCAAATTTACGCCATTTTCGTGCAAAATTTGGGGTAAATTCGACACTCTGTCTTTGGCGCTGATATAAAGCGCGCTTTTGCCCTTTAAATGCGTGGCAATCTCGCGCGCAAACTCGTCGCCATGGGAGTTTTGCGCTACGAAAATATTTTTGTATCCCTGGGCTCTTATCTCGTCAGCGCACGCCTTGCCAATGGCGTAAATTTGGATATTTTCATCAAATTTAATGCCGTTAAATTCCAAAGATTTTACCCCATTTTTCGAGGTAAAAATAAGTGCGTCAAATTTGGAATTTATGCTAAATTTGTGAAATTTTATCTCGCATAAATTTAGCCAAATCACCCTCTCATCGTCGAATTTAGTGTTTGAAACTAAATAGAGCTGCTCTTCTCGCCCAGCCACTTTTGCACACTCGCGATCTGCGCTAGCACGCTAGAACTGCTAGCCCCGCCGAAAGATTTCCTAGCGTCCATCGAAGCTTTTAGCCCCAAAAATGCAAGCGCATCAGGCGTGATTCGCTCATCGACCAAGCGTAGCTCTTCTGCGCTCATTTGGCTTAGATCCTTGCCCGCTCTCTCTGCTGCGGCTACGCATTTTCCGGTGATGAAGTGCGCCTCGCGAAACGCCACGCCCTTTTCTCGCACCAAAAAATCCGCCAAATCAGTCGCGCTTAAATGGCCACGCTCAGTCGCGCTTAGCATATTTTTTTTGTTAAATTTGGCTGTTTTTAGCATTTCATTTAGGATTGCAACACTCTCCAAAATAGCTTTTACGCTATCAAACACGCCCTCTTTATCCTCTTGCATGTCTTTGTTATACGCCAG
The DNA here is from genome assembly GCF_027737405.1 of Campylobacter sp. VBCF_04 NA7. Taxonomy (NCBI): domain Bacteria; kingdom Pseudomonadati; phylum Campylobacterota; class Epsilonproteobacteria; order Campylobacterales; family Campylobacteraceae; genus Campylobacter; species Campylobacter sp. VBCF_04 NA7. The sequence continues at coordinate 100,766 of NZ_JAOVTT010000002.1, read as the reverse complement.
AGCAAGACCCTTCATAACGGTTAAAAGCCCCATTAAATTTCCATAAGCCCTGCCAGTTTTGCCCCTGATTAGCTCGGCTACATCGGGGTTTTTCTTTTGTGGCATTATCGAGCTTCCAGTCGAATACGCATCGCTGATAGTGATAAAACCAAATTCGCTCGAACTCCACAAAATCAGCTCTTCGCACAGCCTTGAAGCGTGCATGAAAAATAGGCTAATGTTAAATAAAATTTCAAGGGCGAAATCTCTATCACTCACGCCGTCCATAGCATTTTCCATAGGGGCATAAAATCCAAGCGCACTAGCCGTGGCGTGGCGATTTATGCGGTGCGGGGTGCCTGCAAGCGCAGCCGAGCCAAGCGGGCTGAAATTTCCACGCTCGAAGCTTGAAACAAACCTTTCATAATCTCGCTTAAACATATTAATGTAAGCTAGCAAATGAAAGGCTAGGCTCACGGGCTGGGCGTGTTGGAGGTGAGTGTAGCCCGGCATTAAAGCGTCTGTGTGGGAGTTTGAAATTTCAAGCAAGGTTTTGATCAAATTTAAAATTTGAACCGAAATTTCGCGGTTTTTTCGCATTACAAAACGCCTGAAATCAAGGGCTACTTGATCATTGCGAGAGCGCGCAGTATGGAGCTTGCCACCGATTTCTTTGCCTACAATTTCGCTTAGGCGTTTTTCTACCGCCATGTGGATATCCTCATCGGCGATTTTCCACTCAAATTTCCCCTCATTAATCTCGGTTAAAATTTGCTCCAAACCAGATTTTATCGCGCTAGCTTCGTCTTTGGTGATGATTCCTGCATCGCCTAGCATGCTCGCATGAGCGATTGAGCCTGCGATATCGTCCTCGTAAAGCTCTCTATCGAACATAATCGAAGCGTTAAATCTCTCCAAAAGCTCGCTACTAGCCTCGCTAAACCTGCCTTCCCACATTTTTTTCATCAATAATCCTTAGAATAAATTTATAATTTTGCGTTTCAAACTAGAATTTTTTGGCTCGTCTGTTAGATACAAGCTCACCACCCTGCCATTATCCGTGCTGATTTCGAGCTTGGCGCCCCGTTCGCCATTTACGCGCACCCTTAGCATATTTGTGGCGGTGTTTTGGATTTCGGGCTTGTCGATTGCGCCATTGTAGCTGGTTTTGTAGTTTTTGACCTCATCGTTGCAATCTTTTGGCGCAAAAAATATATCGTAAAATTTGCCGTTTTTTATGGCTAAATTCTCTCCACCACTGACTATAAAATAGTCATATTTTGGGGTTTGGGTAGTGAAATCCCAGCGAATTTTATCTTGCCTTTCGCCCTGCTTATAGCTAAATTCCGCCGTGTAAGTAGCGTCGAATTTAAACACTTCCTTGCTAAAAAGCGCGAATTGTTTGTCATTAAATCGTCTATTTGGATCGCTTTTTTTATTCAAAATTTTAGTATCTTTTATCTCTGCTCCCTCGCTATCAAATAGCCTAAATTCTAGCATTTCCACAGGTTTGGCTTGGGGGTGAAATTCTATGCTAATAGGATTTGCTGTAATCGCGCACTCTGGCACAGGATCAGGAAGCTCGTGGCTAAAAAAGGCAAGCGAGGGCTCTTTGTTTGGATAATGCGCGTAAGGCGTGGTATTTAGCGATCTAGTGCGCTCGTAGTTTTCGTTTCGTATGGCAAGGCTTTTATTTTTGCAAAGCCCTATGATAAATTTGCCGTCCCCACTCTGGCTCTTTCCGCCACCGCAAATTTCCTCTAAATACTCATTTCCCATTTCATAGACATAAGCAGATTTTTCGCCCTGCTCGTAGTATCCCACGCCAAGGAGATTTGCGTCAAATGTCAAAAACCCAAAACGATGATAAATCGCGCTTAATAGCCCGTCGATTGAAGCTTTGATATCGTGGGCGTTGTAAGAGAGATTTTCTACAATCCCAGAGTTAAACCCTACCGCAAATGCGCGATCACTTGGGGTTTTGCCGCTAAATTCAGCCCTTCCTTCGCTCTCATCATGGGTGACTTCATCGTTTGTAACGACATATTTGGCGTGATTTAGCGCAGCCTTGTCTAAAAGCGAATTTGGCGCAAATGGGTTTAAATTCGAGCTTTGGCGGATATAGTTTATGTAGTTGATCGGCGTATCATAAAAAGAAAAACCGCTTTTACTAGGAAGCGGTTCTTTTAAATTCGCAGGCTCGCCTTTGCAACCCAAAAACAAGCCCGCAGTGCCTAACAAAAGCCAAATTTTAAGCTTTTGGGCCGGCTTTTGCATACTCTACGCCCTCTTTGACATCTTCGTAGCGTTTGAAATTTTCTACAAACATTTTCGCTAATTTCTCGCGAGTTTTTGCGTATTCGTCAGCATTTTCCCAAGTGTTGGCTGGATTTAGAAGTTTTGTCTCAACACCAGCTAACTCTTTTGGAACGGCTAGATTAAATTTTTCAAAATTTTCAAATTCGCATTTTGTGATACTTCCATCAAGGATTGCATTTATACAAGCACGAGTTGCCTTTATGCTCATGCGTTTGCCAACGCCATAAGCTCCGCCACTCCAACCTGTATTTACTAGATATACATTTACGCCGTGTTTGTCGATTTTTTCGCCTAAAAGTTTTGCATAAACTGTCGGATGAAGCGGCATAAACGGCTCACCAAAACAAGCACTAAAAGTCGCCACAGGCTCGGTGATACCGCGTTCAGTTCCTGCGACTTTGGCAGTATATCCGCTTAGGAAATAATACATCGCTTGTTCTTTTGTAAGCTTCGCAACAGGCGGTAAAACGCCAAAAGCGTCAGCGCTTAGGAAAATGATATTTTTTGGATGTCCTGCGCTCAGGCTTGGTTCGTGGTTTGCGATATGCTCGATTGGGTAGCTTACACGGGTATTTTCTGTCTTGCTACCATCGGCGTAATCGACCTTGCCGTTTGCGTCAGCTACGACATTTTCTAAAAGTGCGTTGCGTTTAATCGCACCATAAATTTCAGGCTCTGAGCTTGGATCGAGATTTATACATTTTGCGTAGCAACCACCCTCGAAGTTAAACACGCCCTCATCGTCCCAGCCGTGCTCGTCATCGCCGATTAGCGCGCGGTTTGGATCAGTAGAGAGTGTAGTCTTGCCGGTGCCTGAAAGTCCGAAAAATAGCGCAGTATCGCCATTTTTGCCGACATTTGCTGAGCAGTGCATTGACATTTTACCCTCTAATGGTAGCCAGTAATTCATCATAGAAAAAATTCCTTTTTTCATCTCACCACCATACCATGTGCCACCGATGACTGCGACATTTTCTTCCACATTAAAAATAACAAAAACATCTGAGTTTAGCCCGTCTTTGGCGTAATCCTCATTTACGCATTTGCAAGCGTTATAAACCACGAAATCTGGGTGGAAATTTGCTAACTCATCATCGCTTGGGCGGATAAACATATTTTTTACAAAATGCGCTTGCCACGCTACTTCGGTTACGAAACGCACGCTTTTACGGCTTTTTAGGCTAGCACCACAATACGCGTCTTGGACATAGATTGATTTGTTTGAAAGCTGATTTTTGGCCTTTGCTAGAAGTTTATCAAAAAGCTCTTTGTTAATCGGTTGGTTGATTTTGCCCCAGCTGATATATTTCGCGCTTGGATCTTGCTTCACGAAATACTTGTCTTTTGGGCTTCTACCTGTAAAAATGCCAGTATCGACCATAAAGGTGCCATTATCGCTTACCTTTCCCTCGTTTGCGCGTTTTTCGTGCTCAAAAAGCTCATCATAGCTAAGATTATAAAAAATTTCTTTTTCACCGCTAATTCCTAGTTTTTCAAAATCATTTGGAATTCTCATCTTAAATCCTTTTTTAAAAAATTATAAATAAGTAATTATATCGAAATTTGATTAACCTTTATTAGGATTGTGGAATTTGAAGTAAATTTATCGTTTTTGTAAATTTAAAAAGGGGCGAAACCCGCTAAATTCCACCCCTGTGGTAGTTAAATTAAAGTTATTTTAAGTGGATTAATGGGTCATCTGCATCGACGCTTTGACCTTGGAATACCAAAATTTCAGCGACTTCGCCGTCTCTTGGGCTTTCGATGTTTATCTCCATTTTCATAGCTTCTAGCACGACTACGGTTTGACCAGCTACGACTTTTTCGCCAGGTTTGACTAAAATTTTAAACACATTACTTGGCAGGCTAGCCACGATATCATCGCTATTTGCAGTTGATTTCGCCTCAGTTTTGGCCTCGCTAGGCTCTGGCGCGCCAATGCTGACATTGTAGCTATCGCCATTTACTAAGACCTTATTTCCGCTAAATTCCACCGCATAGGCTTTGCCATTGACATTAATGTCAAATTTATCAGATTTTGCCTTTTTCTCACTGCCCTCGCTAGATTCTTTTGCTTCGTTTTTGCGGATCATTACCTTGCCCTCGCCTTTTAAGAAGGCAATGCCCTTTTCACGGCACGCAAGAGCAATAAATATATTTTCCTCGCTTGGCTCGATATTTTCATCTTCTAGCTGTTTTTTAGCATAAGCAATGCTCTTTGTCTCGTCCAAATCAGCCAAATCAACGGCATTTTTGGTAGTAGGCTCTAAGCCAAGTTGCTCGCTAGCTAATCTTACGACCTCGCTATCAGGGGCAACTGGGGTCTTACCAAAGTATCCAAGCACCATTTTGCCGTATCCCTCAGCGATTTTTTTCCACTCTCCAAACATTACATTATTAAATGCTTGTTGGAAATAAAATTGACTTACAGGCGTTACACTCGTGCCATAACCGCCCTTTTCGACGACTTCGCGCATAGCTTTGATGACAGAGGGGAATTTATCCATGATTTTGTTATCGCGCATCATTTGCGTATTTGCGGTTAGGGCACCGCCCGGCATAGGCGAAAATGGGATTATCGGACTTACCATTGTCGCTTCTGGTGGCAAGAAATAATCCTTCAAACAATCCTCCAAAACCTCTTCGTATTTTAAAATTTTCTCAGCGTCAAAGCCGAAATCAAAATTTTGCCCCTTTGTCGCGTGCAAAATCGTCAAAATATCTGGTTGGCTAGTTCCTCCACTGACTGGATAAGCAGCTAGATCGATTCCATCGACGCCTGCTGCTAGGGCTGCTTGATAGCAAGCCACGCTAACACCAGCTGTTTCATGGGTGTGAAGTCTGATATGAATATCGTTTCCTAGGAGTTTGCGCGCTCTTCTTATGGTCTCAAAAACCTTTTGTGGGCTTGAAGTTCCGCTAGCGTCTTTAAAACAAACGCTATCAAAAGGAATTCCAGCCTCTAAAATTTTGCGTAAAATTCCAGCATAAAATTCAGGATCATGCGCGCCAGAGCAACGAGGTGGTAAATCCATCATAGTAACGGTAATTTCGTGTTTTAAGCCGTGCGCTTTGATACGCTCGCCACTATATTTTAAATTTTCGACATCGTTTAAGGCGTCAAAATTTCGAATAGTCGTAGTTCCGTGTTTGGCAAAGAGTTTGGCATGCATATCTATCATTTCGCGCGAACCAGTATCAAGCGTAACGGTATTTACGCCTCTGGCTAGGGTTTGCAGGTTTGCCTCGTCTCCCACGGTTTCGCGGAATTTATCCATCATCGCAAACGCGTCTTCGTTTAGATAAAAATACAAACTCTGAAATCTAGCTCCACCGCCAAATTCAAAGTGTCTAATCCCAGCCTCTTTTGCCGCGCTCACTGCTGGCAAAAAGTCCTTCATCGCTACACGCGCACCAAAGACAGATTGGAAACCATCGCGAAATGTAGTGTCCATAACATCAATAAATTTTTTGCTCATGCTAACTCCTTTAAAATAATTCTAAATTCTACAATTTCTAGCCTAAAAAAGCTTTTAATCCAAAAATTTCTGGATAAATCGCAAGGGCGAAAAGAACTAAAATTTGAAGTCCGATAAACGGCAACACTCCACGATAGATATCTATTGTGCGCACTGATTTTGGCGCGACACCTTTTAGGAAAAATATCGAAAATCCAAAAGGTGGCGTCATAAATGATGTTTGTAAATTTACAGCGATTAGTATCGCAAACCAAACTGGATTTATATTCATTGCCTCTACAATCGGGAATAAAATCGGCAAAATGATATATGAAATTTCAACATAATCAAGGAAAAAGCCCAAAATTATGATGACAATCATAGTTAGCGCGATAAATCCCCACTCTTTGCCAGGAAGCGCGTGCATGAAATCCTCCACGACATAGTCCCCGCCTGTATATGAAAAAATCATAGAAAAGGCTGTTGCGCCCATTAAAATCATAAAAACCATGCCAGAAATTTTCACGCTTTGGCGAAGTGCGTCGTAAAGCAAAGAAAATGAAAATGTGCGGTATAAAAATGACAAAATTATCGCGCCCACGCAGCCCACAGATGAACTTTCCGTAGGTGTTGCAATACCGCCAAAGATTGATCCTAACACTAGCAAAATCAGCACAAAAACAGGCACGACATTTTTTAGAGCATTAAAAATTTGGCGAGCTTTGGTTTCATCATCGATTTTAGGAAGCTCTGGCGCGCAGTCTTTTTTGGCATACGATATTATGAGGATAAAAACTATATAAAGTCCCACCAAAACGAGCCCCGGCACGATAGCTGCGGAAAATAGCTCGCCTACTGATACCGAAAAAACATCGCCTAAAATGATTAGCACGATTGAGGGCGGAATAATCTGCCCAAGCGTGCCAGAAGCTGCGATAGTGCCGGTAGATAGGGCTTTGTCGTAGCCGTATTTCATCATCACAGGCAGGCTAATAATACCCATAGCGATCACGCTAGCACCCACAATCCCAGTCGTAGCCGCCAAAAGCGCACCCACCAAAACCGTGCTAATCGCCACGCCACCGCGCACCCCGCCAAATAAAAACGCCATAGATTCTAAAAGTCTCTCAGCTAAGCGCGTTTTTTGCAAAATCATACCCATTAAAATAAAAAGCGGAACCGCGATTAGAAGCTGATTTTCCATAATCGAGTAAATTCGGTTTGGCATAAGAGAGAAAAACTGGTTGCTCATTTCGCTTATAGCCTCTGTAAAAACCTCGCTTCCCTCGGCGTATTCCCACGCCTCACTCACGCCATAAATAAATCCAAAAATCACCGCCACAGCCCCAAATGTAAAGGCTACTGGAAATCCCAAAAGCAGCATAAAAAGCGCTGCGCCAAACATTATAATCCCTATCATCACACAGCCTTTGCGCTAGAATTTTCGTCTAAAAATTCGCCGTGGTGGTTGTGGATTAGCAAATTTATATTTTTTATCAAAAACCCAAACGAATAAATAAACAAAAAGACATAAGATAGGCTAATAAATGATTTGATTATCCATAAATTCGTTAATCCGCCTGGATTTGGGCTGGATTCTTTGCTCTCATAGGCTTCGAGCGCGAAATCTAGCGAAAAATACGCCACGAGCGCCACAAATGGCAAGATAAAAAAGATTGTGCCTAAAATATTGATAATCGCCTTTGTTTTGGGGCGAAATTTTTCATATAGCACATCGACCCTGACATGGGAATTTTGCTGTAAAGTATAGGTTGAGCCGAACAAAAACATCGCCGAAAACAGCCACCAGCTAATCTCTTGCATAGCCACAGAATTCGCACTTGGAAAGAGATAGCGCGCAACGACATTGTAAAAAACGCAAAGGACTAAAAGGGCTAAAAAAACAATGCTAAAAAAACCTAAAATTTTCGCAAAACTATCGAAAATTTTTTCTAAAATTTGGAGATTTTTCCTCAAATTTGAACCTTTTTGTATTAAATTTCAAAATAAACCTGCGATTTTATCGAAATTTAGCGCAAAAAATAATAAAATAACGAACAAAAAAGGATAAAAATGGATTTAAAATTTAACAATAAATATTCTCGCAAATTTCTGCTATTTTGCGCAGTTTGGGCGGGTTTGTGGGTTTGCTTTTCATACTGCTTTTTGCAAAATTTCTTGTTTATGTATCCTGAAATTTTCAGCGCTAGGCTTAGGTTTGATTTGTGCGTTTTAGCTCTGGGCGTGATTTTTGTGGCATTTAGCAAGGAGGGCCTAAGCGCGATTTGTGGGTATTTTTTGTGGTTTTATGGCGCGCTTGGCGGGCTAATTTGTGCGAAAAGCCTATCGTATCTGCACAAAGCAGTGCGCGCTAGTAGCGATATGGACGGCGTGATGAACTGCGCTGGAGCGAATAAATTTTTGAGTTTTGATTTAAATAAAATTTCGCTTTTTAAATCATATAATTCTTGCGCTTTTGATATACCCACACCGCCTGCAAATTTCGAAATCAGCGGTATGCGCGCGAATTTAATTAGCGCTTATAATGATGGCTGGTATCTTTTTGTAAGCTCAAAAAGCCTAAGTTTGCCTACGCTTTGGTTTATTGTATTTGGGTTTTTTGCTTTTGTCTGTGTTTTGGGAGTAGTTTTGGGATTTATCAGGCGCAGGGGATAGCCCCTGCGTGAGAGTTACTCTACGATGATTAGAGCATCTGAGCTGTAAATGGTCGATAGATCTTTTAGATCATTAAACCTCCAAACGCTAGTGCAAAGCCCGTCGTAGCCTCTTTTTAGCAATATTTGCTTATCGGTTACAAATGAGTATGTAGCGCAAACATTATCTTTTACTTTGATAGGATTTGCAACACTTGTCATTTGCTTAAATTCCTGCGCATAAGCACCTTTTGCCGTGTAATAACCCATGAGATCGGTTAGCGATGTAGTGATATTTTGCGCCGCTTTGACAATCTCTGCGTCATCTCTGGTAGCAGCTAGTCTAGGGATAGCTACCGCCGCCAAAATACCCAAAATAACAATCACGAAAATTAATTCGATCATTGTAAAAGCCTGTTTCATTTCTTATCCTTTGATAAAAATTTTGCAGGCGTATTCTACCACAATCTATAAATTTTTCGCAAATTCTACCATTTTTGATAATAAATTTATTGTATTTGCATCGACGACAATGTAGTGATTATTTATCAAACTTTTGCCGTTATACAGCGGAGCGACGCCTGTTTTAAGGTCGATTATCGCGCCGCCGCTTTGATGGATTATAAAATCCCCAGCCGCGATATCCCACAGCGAACAATCGCTAAACCTACCATACGCGCTCGCCCCATTTTCCGCCATTACGCAAAATTTCAGCGCAGAGCCAAGCCTAATAAATTCAAGCCCAAATTCCTCGCAAAACGGCATGTATTTTGAGCCTCTGCCATTTCGGCCTATCATAAAGGTCTTTGGCGAATTTGGTTTTTGCTCGATTTTTTCGCCATTTTTATAGACGATGCCACCGCCATTACTGCTATACACATCGCCACTTACAGGCGATGAAATCACCGACAAAATCGGCCTTCCGTCCTCTATCAGCGCGATACAAACGCAAAATTCGCCATTTCGCGCGATGAATTCCTTCGTCCCATCAAGCGGATCGACTAGCCAAAACCTCTTTGCGCTCATGCGCTCATCTGCGCTCATCACGCTCTCTTCGGAGCAAATCGCAATCCCACTAGGTGCTAGCGTGCTTACAATCGCATCATTTGCAGCCAAATCCGCGGTTGTTAGCGGAGATTTGTCCTCTTTGACATAGACATCAAATTTCTCATAATGCTCCATAATCGCCTTGTTTGCGCGCTTTGCCGCAACCACGGCTAAATTCAAAAGTTCATCTTTATTCATTTTCGCCTCCAAAAATAAGCGGTAAGAATCGTTGTAATCGTAGAATTGAAAGATTTGTATTTTAGCACAACAAAGCTTTAAAAAAGCTAGATTAAATTTTAAGGGCAAAATTTATAAAATTTTTGCAAATTCAAGGGGCAAAAAATGGAAATTTTAGAGAATTTGCGAAATTTAAGCGATGAAAAATACGCCAAATTTAGCGCGAAAATTCTGCCGGGAGCGCGAATTTTGGGCGTGAAAATGCCACATTTACGCGCGCTTGCAAAGCAGGTTTTGCATGAAAAAAGCGAGGGTGAAATTTTAGAATTTATCCGCGCCAAGGGCGAATTTAGCGAAGAAATGACCCTAAAAGCGATTTTGATAAATTCGCTAAAAATCAGCGAAAAAAATCGCATAAATTTGGCGCGAGATTTTATCTCTCGTATCACAAACTGGGGCGTTTGCGATACATTTTGCGCCAAACGCAAAAATGATTTAGAGCTGTGGAGGGAATTTACGCTTGGTTTTAGGGAGGCTAGGGGCGAGTTTGAGAAGCGATTTTTTTATGTGAATTTGCTGGTAAATTTCGTAAATTCGCGAGATTTGGCGCTTTTACTAGATACTGCGCGCGCTGAGCGAAGCGAGAAATACTATGTCCAAATGGCAGCAGCGTGGGCGCTGTGCGAATTCGCCGTGAAATTTGAGCGTGAAATTTACGAGTTTTTGCAAGGGTATAAAAACGAAAAAATCAAAAATCTTGCGATTAAAAAAATCTGCGAAAGTTTGCGATTTAGCAATGAAAGTAAGGCGAAATTTAGAGCATTAAAAAGTTAGGTTGCAAAGCAACCTAACTTTTATAATTCATCATAATTCCAAATTTCAAAAAATTCTTTTATCAAATTTTCACTTCTTTGTTCAATCTTGTTTTTATCCCAAATTTCTTTATCTAAAAGTTCTTTATTTATCGATAAATTCCCGATATATTTATCATATTCTAGTCTTTTATCTTTCCATGATGAATTTTGAACTTTTGCATTTAATTTACCTTTTAGAAGTGCCATATTTCCAATCTGATAAATCAATTTATCCGCCTCGTCCTTACTATTTGCGTTATCTGACCAATTTTCTTGCCAAGATTGTGGCATAATATGTTCTAGCTCATAGACATAATTTAAGCCACTCTTATCAATATAATCCTTTTTACCAAATTCCCTACAAAGCTCAATCCAAAACAAGATAAATTTCGCAGATTTGTTAGAAATATTATAAAATACTTCTCTAACCTCATCTGCTAGTGGAATATCAGAAAGATTTTGTTTTAAGATTTCATAAATGCCTTTATTAGTTTGATAATCTTTTATGATTTTTATTACATTTTTATTATATGGCGATGTTCTTTTGCCACAAATACTTCTGAAAAATATAAAAATTTCCATTAATAAAAAACATTTTTTATATTCATCGGATTTATCTCTAAATTCATCTTTTAAGATAAAAATAATTGGCAAAAATGGCGTTTTTACATTTGTAAATTGACAAATATGAAAAAATCTTGTCTCATAATTATATACAAACAAATCATCATTTTTCATTTCTGGCAAATTTCGATATATCAACGCAAATTTTTTAATTTCTTTTAAAAAATTTATCAATTCATCTTCGTTCAATTTGTATATATGGTTTTTATATATGGCACTTAATTTAGACAAATTATCCGTTTCTTTAAAAATACCTTTTACAACTGCAATCGCATGAAATAAAATTTCGCCTTTTGTTCTAGTATCACTACCAGTTTTGATTGTGGTATCCCAAAATGTCTGCTCATCATCATCTTTTTCAAAAATATTTCGCCAATATTCATCGTATAATTTTATGGCTTTTTCTTCATTTGTTTCTTTAATAATTTTATCAAACAGCGAATTTTTTATAATATCTGTTGCGCTTAGTGTAACACCTGTTGAATTTATGGCATCAAAGATTTTTTGCTCATCTTCTTTATCTTGCAAAAATACAGACACTAATGATTTATGTTCAGAAAAAACAGTTTGCGCAAATTTAAATTTTCTATCTTCGTCTTTGCCAAATTCTTCTTGTATTTTCTTTGTAAAATAATTATAACACCCAAAAATGCCAGTTTCTTCATTTTGATCAAAATTTTCATTATTTAAAACTTTTGAATATTTTTCTCTATCTATCAAAGAGTGTTGAATTTTTATCTCATTTTTTGTAAATGGTTTATAGAGAAAATTTTTAAAATCAGATATATTTTCATTGTCAATTTGATCAATTAAGGCTTTTAGTAAAATCGATAATGTTGTTAATCTTTGTTGTCCGTCTATTATCTGCGCTTCATTTTTGCTACCTTGAAGTCGTTTTAAAATAATAGAACCCAAAAAAGGCTCAACACCATCATTAAAAGACGAAATCAAATCTTCGAATAATCTTGCCCAATTTTCACTATCCCACTTATATGTTCTTTGAAAAAATGGAATAATAAGTTTATGTTCTTGCAAAACTATTGCACTAAAAGTATTTTCACGAGCTTCCACATTACACCTCACTAAAATTTTCAAAATAAAATTCGGCTATTATACATGGGGGGTGTAAAAGTTCAATAAAATTTGGAAAAATTTAAAAATTTGATTAAAATTTAATAACAAATTCAGGGCTAAATTTGTAGTCAAATTTGCCCTAATTTGCGCTGAATTTTAGCGAATTTCGTCGCTATTTTTATCATCGTTTTCTAGCGCATTTACCCTTTTGCCAATGTCTTTGAGCTGCGAAAACTCTTCGATTAGGCGCGGCGCGTCATCTAGGCTAATCGCAAAAGTCCAAATATAATTCATCACGGTAAAAATATACCCAGCGTCTGTTTGTTTGACCGCCAAAAGATAAGCTGCCAAACTAAACGCTAGCGCACAAATCGAGCCTACGATGAGATAGCCAATCGCCTCGCGGTTCGAGATAGTGCGAATACGCGAAAGCAAATCGTAGTGGCGCAAAACGGCGATAGGGCTACCTTTTTCTATGAGATTTACCTCGTTTTCGTTGCGGTTGTTTAGCTTCAAATAAAATCTATCATTTTTGCGAATATATCGTGGCAAAAAGGGTGCTAAAACAGCGACTATGATTAGACAAAAGCTCGCTACAATCGGCTCGTAAAAATATAGCATAAAAACACTTCCCAAAATCGAAACCACAGAGGTAAAAAGCATAGGAAAGGAGTGTTCGAAAAAATTTATAAATTCACGCGAAAGCGCGACGCGTGCGCTTGTCTGGCTCACGCTTGCGTTTGAGCTTCGTTCGTTTGAGATGATATTGACGGCTAAATTTGCATAAATTTTGCTAAATGCGTAGGTGTCGATTTTGCGCCTAATAGCGCCCAAAAACCAAATTCCAAATATCACAAAAATATAAATTATCGCGATTTTCGCCTCGCCTGCTAGAATTTTATTTATCGCAAATCCGCCAAAAATCGGATAGAGCATAAAGGCCAAATTTTCCAAAATCACCAACGAAAATGTAAAAATCAGCTTTTTGTAATGTTTCAACGCGATGAAAATAAGCGTTTTAAACGCACTTTTTTGCATAAAAATTCCTAAATTTGAATTAAATCGCGCAAGTATAAAGGGGAAAATTTAATAAGATTTAAATTTGATTTTAATTATAAAAAAGTATCTAAAATTTAACTATGCAGTTAAATTTTAGACAATGCAAAATTTATTTGTAGCGATAAGTGATTCTGCCCTTATCAAGGCTGTATGGCGTAAGCTCGACTTTGACGCGATCGCCCGGCATGATTTTGATATAGTGCATACGCATTTTGCCTGCGATATGGCACAAAATCACATGCTTGTTATCAAGCTCGACCTTAAATGTCGCATTTGGCAACGCCTCGATTACATTGCCATCAATCTCAATGACATCATCTTTTGCCATTAAATTTTCTCCTTTTAATCTTTCAAGCTTTTGCTTAGAATTTCGACTTTGTTATTTACCACAGCCAAGCAATGCTCATAATGAGCCGTCCTAAGGCCGTCTTTGCTCGTCGTCGTCCATTTATCAGCGCCCACGACTGGGGTGCCGTCTTTTTGGCAAATCATCGGCTCGATACAAAAGACCATGCCGTTTTTGATTTTTGGCCCTGATTTTGGATTGTTGCCCTCTAAATAATTTGGGATCTCAGGCTCTTCGTGCGGTTTTTTGCCGATTCCATGCCCGCAAAATCCATATAGTGGCACATATCCGCGCGCTCTGATAAATTGCTCGATAGCTAGGCATAGCTCTTTGAAGTGCATGCCGACCTTTATCGTGTCGATAGCATGATACAGTGCGTCTTTGCTGCATGCGATGAGCTCTTCGTCTGATTTTGAAATTTTACCAATCGGCAAAGTGCGTGCGCTATCGCCGTAATATCCATTTAACCGAGAGCCTAGATCGATACCTAGTATGTCGCCCTCTTTTAGGATAGTGTTATCAGGTATGCCATGGATTATAACTTCATTTAGCGAAAGACAAGCTGCGTTTGGGAAACCATAAAGCCCTTTAAATGCCGGATATGCGCCCTTGCTTGTGATAAAATCATCGATTTTTTTATCCACTTCTAAAAGCGTCATACCGGGTTTTATGAATTCTTCCGCATAATCAAGGGCAGCGGCGACGATTTTATTCGCCGCTCGCAAACCCTCTAAATCTTTTTGATTTTTGAGTAAAATTGCCATTTTATAGTCCAACGGCACTTAGGGTTTGGTATTTGTTCATATACACTTGCGCTTCGATTCTTCTCATAGTATCAAGTGCAACTGACACTACGATTAGCACGCTCGTGCCACCGAAATAAAATGGAACACCCATAAATTTGACTAGCAACCATGGAATAACAGTCACCAAGCCTAGATAAATCGAACCCCAAAATGTAAGGCGAGATGCAACATCATTTAAAAATGTCGCTGTGCCCTCACCCGGACGAATTCCGGGGATAAATCCACCTTGTTTTTTCAAATTTTCGCTGATATCTTTGGAATTAAACGCGATTGAAGCGTAAAAATACGCAAAAAATACAACTAAAATAAATGTCAAAAGATTAAAGAAATAGCTACTTGGATTGATAAAGTCAGCTACTTTTTGGACAAAAGAATTTGTGCTAGCAGTCAAAATCGTGCTAGGAAACATCAATACCGCACTAGCGAAAATTGGCGGAATAACACCGCTTAAATTTAGCTTGATTGGCACATAATTCATAATGCGTTTGTTTTGGTTCGCCATTAAAATTTTGCGAGGAAACGAGATTGGAATCCTGCGCTCGCCTAGCTCGACATACAAAATCGCCGCGATTGTAGCAAAAATAATTAAGGCGATTGCGATTAATTTTAAGATATTAAGTTCGCCATTATTTACGAGCTGAACTGTGCCGCCGATCGCCGTTGGTATTGCGCTAACAATACCGGCAAAGATGATTAAGCTCGTGCCGTTTCCAACACCTCTTTGAGTAATCTGCTCGCCAATCCACATCAAAAGCATAGTGCCTACAAGCATAGAAATACACGAAATAAATATAAATTCGTTTGTATTTTCTGCCATGATAGCCTTCGCGCCATTTACGCCCGTAATGCCCTGCAAACCGATACTAACACCGATTGCTTGCACAAGCGCAATAGCGATTGTAGCGTAACGAATAATTTGCATATATTTTTGCATACCGTCGCGCTCTTTTTTTAGTTTGCCTAAATTTGGAAATGTAGCAGATAATAGCTCCATAATAATCGAAGCTGTAATGTATGGCATAATGCCCAGCGAAATGACGCTAAATCTTTCGACCGCGCCACCGCTAAACATATTAAACATACCAAAGGCATTGTCTTTGTTTGTATTGAAAAATTCTTTTATCACCTCAACATCAACGCCCGGCACTGGCACATAAGCCAGTAGCCTGAAAGCAAATAGAAAACCCAATGTAATGAGTATCTTGTTGCGAAGTGTTTTGTTCATTAGTTTTGTCCGCTAAATTTTACATTTTCGTCTTTTATCTTGCTAGCAAGATCTTTTGCACTTGCACCGATAAGTTTTACTACTTTTACAGAGCTAGACATTTTATGAACAGTTCTGATAGTATCAACTGTAATCTCGCTTAGCTCTTTTACAGCTGAAATTTTTTCTACATTGATTACATAAGGTTTTTCAAATCTTGAATAAAAACCAACCTTTGGTAATCTTCTTTGAAGTGGTTGTTGACCACCCTCAAAACCTCTTTTTTCATGTGAGCCAGTGCGCGCAGTTTGACCTTTGCCACCGCGACCTGCTGTTTTGCCAAGACCGCTACCTTGACCACGACCTAGTCTTTTGGTGCTATGAGTAGAGCCTGGTGCTTTTTGAAGATTTTCTAATCCCATCTTAAATCCTTGTTAGTGTTTTAGCATGCTAAGAGCCTTCATTGTAGCTCTTACGACATTTGATGAGTTGTTTGAACCAAGAGACTTAGTCAAAATATCTTTAACGCCTGCAAGTTCTAAAACAGGGCGAACAGATCCGCCTGCGATTACGCCGGTACCTTCGCTAGCTGGTTTAAGCAAAATTCTACTAGCGTTGTATTTAACCTCTACATCGTGAGTGATTGTCGAACCGTTTAGTTTAACCTCGATGATGTTTTTAAACGCATCATCTACGGCTTTTTTAATCGCGTCTGGAACCTCTTTTGATTTTCCAAAACCAAAGCCAACTAAACCATTTCTGTTACCAACAACGATTAGGGCAGTAAATCTAAATCTTCTACCACCTTTTACGACCTTTGTAACCCTACCGATATTAACGATTACTTCTTCGAATTCTTCTCTATTATATTTTTCCACGATAATTCCTTTGGTTTATAGTTTGATGCCGTTTTCGCGTAACGCATCAGCAAAACTTACAATCACTCCGTGATATAAATAACCGTTTCTATCAAAAAGCGCCTCAGAAATGCCTTTATCTTTTAGCTTAGCAGCCAAATCTTTGCCAAGGCTAGCAGCGCCTTCTTTGTTTGCTTTCACACCCAAAGTTTTACCGCTGGCAGCGCATATTGTTTTTCCCTCAACATCATCGATTACTTGCGCATAAACTGTTCTATTTGATTTGAAAATAGAAATTCTAGGGCAAGAGCTAGTGCCGGAAATTTTTGCACGAATTCTTCTTTTTCTCTTAATTCTTAGAGATATTTTTCTTTTTAATACATTTGCTGTCATTTCTCAACCCTTATTTTTTAGATGTTTTACCGGCTTTGCGGATAATATGCTCTTCGACATATTTTACACCTTTGCCTTTGTATGGCTCAGGTGGTCTAAATCCTCTAATCTCAGCAGCGACTTGACCAACTTTTTGTTTATCGTCGCCTTTGATTGTGATGATGTTTTTATCTACTGAAATTTCAATACCTGCTGGTGAATCGAAATTTATCGGATGAGAAAAACCTAGGTTTAGCTCTAAAACTTTGCCTTTCATCGCAGCTCTGTAACCAACGCCGTTGATTTCAAGCTGTTTTGTAAAGCCGTCAGTTAGGCCAATAACGATGTTGTTAGCTAGCGCACGGTATGTTCCCCAATACGCTCTGCTTTGTCTATCTTCACCTTTTGGTGAAAATGAAATTTGGCCATCTTCGATTTTAACATCGACATTGCCCTTTAAATCAAGGACTCTTTCGTTGTTTGCTTTTTTAAATTTTAAAGATGAACCATCGATTTTTACCTCTACTCCGTTTGGAATAGAGATAGGTTTTTTACCAATTCTTGACATAATTTTCCTTTTTATTTGTCTAGGGTATGACTACTTTTACGAATGGATACCACAATGCCATAAAAAGTAGAACTTTTTACCAAATAGTGCAAAGCACTTCGCCGCCAACGCCAGCTTTACTAGCTTCGATACCGCTCATAACGCCTTTGCTAGTGCTAACAACTACTGTTCCATAACCATTTTTAAATCTTTTGATCTCGTCTTTACCTTGATAAACACGGCGTCCAGGTTTTGAAACTCTTTTTACTTCGTTGATTACACTTCTGCCTTTTTCATCATATTTTAAAACAACATTGATGAATTTTTTGTTTCCCTCTTCTACTACATTGTAGCTCTCGATATAGCCCTTTTGAGCTAAAATTTTAAGAGTAGCCTCTACAACATTTGAGTGAAACAATTTAGCAGTGTCTAAGCGTCTCATAGCTGCATTTCTAATGCGGGTTAATCCGTCTGAAATAAGATCATTTACCATATCTACTCCTTCTTACCAGCTAGCTTTTTTAAGGCCAGGGATTAGACCCTCATTAGCCATTTTTCTTAAACATACACGGCAAATTCCAAAATCTCTATAAACAGAGTGCGGACGACCGCAAATTTGGCATCTTGTATATGCACGAGAGCTGAATTTAGCAGGGCGTTTTGCCTTAGCTATCATTGATTTTTTTGCCATATTACTTTCCTTTTGCGAAAGGCATGCCAAATAATTCTAGCAATTTAAACGCCTCTTTATCGCTATTTGTTGTAGTTACGATTGTAATGTTCATACCGTGAGTTCTTAGGATATTATCATACTCTACCTCAGGGAACATTAATTGCTCTTGCAAACCGAAGTTATAGTTACCGCGACCATCAAAGCCATTGCGTGCAACACCACGGAAGTCTTTTACTCTTGGTAATGCGATTGAGATAAGTTTATCAAAAAACGCATACATTTGCTCTTTGCGCAATGTAACCATAATACCGACAGGAAATCCCTCTCTGACTTTAAAACCAGCAACTGATTTCTTTGCATTTACAATAAGTGCTTTTTGACCTGCAATCAAAGAGATTGTATCAGCCATGTTTTGAAGCACTTTTTGATCTTTGCCAGATTCGCCTACACCAACGCTAATTACGATTTTTTCAAGTGCCGGAATTAGCATAGGATTTTTTATATCAAATTCTTTTTGTAAAGCTGGTCTAATTGACTCAACATATTTAGTTTGTAATCTGTTCATAATCAACCCTCAACCAATGCGACATTTGAAATATCCATAGGCATTTCTTTGTTTGTGAAACCGCCACTTGGATTTTGCTCAGTTGGTTTAACAGCTTTTTTAGCTATTTTACAACCCTCAACTATAACTTGTGATTTTTTAGGGAAAACAGCTTTTACAACGCCAGTTTTGCCTTTATCATCACCTGCGATAATTTTTACTTGATCGCCTTTTTTAATCTTAAATTTCACTGCCATTATAGAACCTCCGGAGCCAATGAAACGATTTTCATAAAACCGCCGTATCTGACTTCTCTACCGATTGGGCCAAAAATACGAGTGCCAATCGGCTCTTTTTTTGCATCCAAAATTACAGCTGCATTTTCATCAAATCTAATCAAAGAGCCATTTCCTCTGTGAAGCTCTTTTTTTGTTCTAACGACGACGGCTTTTACAACTTGACCGCGTTTAATCTTGCCATTTGGTAGAGCTTTTTTTACAGAACAAACTATAATATCGCCTACTGTTGCATAGCGGCGTTTGCTACCACCCAAAACTTTAATACACATAAGTTCTTTTGCACCGCTGTTATCAGCTACTGCAAGTCTTGTAAAACTTTGTATCATTATTCAACTCCTGTTTTCAAAACCGCTTTTAAGCGAAATGTTTTTTTCGCACTAAGTGGTCTGCACTCAACTGCTGATATAGTATCGCCGATTTTGACGATATTGTTCTCGTCATGGATAAGATATTTTTTAAATCTTTTGACGATTTTTCTATATCTTGGGTGGATAACTCTTCTCTCTACCAAAATAGTAGCAGTTTTATTGCCCGCTTTTTTTACGACTACGCCTTGAATTTCTCTTTTAAATGCCATAACTCTATCCTTATTTTGCTTTTATAGCAGTATTGATTCTAGCGATATCTTTTTTGATCGCACGAATTTCATTAGGATTGCTTAACTGCATTGTTTTAAGCTTTTGCTTAGCCGTAAATAAAAGCAACTTATTATCTTTTAACATCTTATTTAGCTCAGCTAAATCTTTATCTTTCAAATCAGTATATTTCATTTTCGCTATCCCTAGTTACAATTTTTGTTTTGAAAGGTAATTTGTGGATTGATAGCGTAAGAGCTGCTCTTGCTTGCTCCTCACTTACACCAGTCATCTCGAAAATCATTCTGCCTGGTTTGATATTCATTACCCACTCTTCTACACCAGCTTTACCTTTACCCATACGAGTTTGTAGAGGTTTTTTAGTAAGTGGTTTATCAGGAAATACCTTAATCCAAATTTTAGCTTGGCGATTTACATAGCGAGTCATCGCGATACGAGCTGCTTCGATTTGGCGTGAATTAATTCTACCTGCTTCAACAGCTTTGATACCAAAATCACCAAATGTCAAAGCATTACCGCGAGTTGCGTAGCCGCGATTGCGACCTTTCATCATCTTACGATATTTTGTTCTTTTAGGCATCAACATGGCTATTTACCTCTTCTTGTTCTGCGTGGTTTTTTAGAAGCTTCTTCTGTTTTTTCAGCTTGAATTCCTTTTTGCAAAATTTCGCCTTTGAAAATCCAAACTTTAATACCGATATTTCCGTATGTAGTATGAGCCTCAGCAAAACCATAATCGATTTTTGCTCTTAGAGTGTGAAGTGGAACGCGTCCCTCTAAATACCACTCTGTGCGAGCCATTTCAGCGCCACCTAAGCGGCCAGAAACTGAAATTTTAATACCTTTTGCGCCTGCTTTTTGCGCACCTTGAATTACTTTTTTCATAGCGCGTCTAAATGCAACCCTGCGCTCTAATTGCATAGCTACATTTTCAGCTGCCAAAAGTGCATTAGCGCCGACTTTGCGCTCTTCTTTGATGTTTAAATTCACATCTTTATTTACTAGTTTAACAACTTCGGCTCTTAAATTCTCTACTTCGCCACCTTTTTTACCGATGATAACACCTGGGCGAGCTGCAACGATAGTTACGCGAACTTTTTTAGCTGTTCTTTCAACAAGAATTTGGCTAATTCCTGCGTAATAAAGTTTAGCTTTTAGGAATTTACGGATTTTGTAATCCTCGCCGATGTTTTCTGATAGTGTTGATTTAGCAGGAAACCATCTTGATTCCCAGTTTCTATTGATACCTAGTCTTAAACCAATCGGATTAACTTTTTGTCCCATACTACGCTTCCTTACTTGGTTTTGCTACTTCAACGCTAATGTGTGAAGTTGGCTTTCTGATTCTGCTTGCTGTTCCACGAGCGCGTGGTCTAAATCTTTTTAGAACTGGACCAGCATCTACGCGACAACTTTTTACTATAACTTCCTCTGGTTCAAAACCGCCATTAGCAACTGCGCTTGAAATAGCAGTAGCGATATATTTTGCACCACGATTTGGAGTGAATTCCAATGTAGCAAGTGCAAATTCAGCGTTCATGCCTTGAACTTGTTTTGCGATAAGTCTTGCCTTAGTCGGTGAAAGGCGAACAAATTTGATAGTTGATTTACTCATTTATTTCCCCTTATTTACCGATTTTCTTTTGAACTGAGCCTTTGTGGCCTTTGAAAGTTCTAGTTGGAGCAAACTCACCTAGTTTATAACCAATGTGGTGTTCTGTAACATACACTGGGATAAAATTTTTGCCATTATGCACATTAAATGTTAGTCCAATCATATCAGGAACGATTGTGCTGCGTCTTGACCAAGTTTTAATTGGTTTGTTATCGTTAGCAGCTTTTGCAGCTACTACTTTTTTCATTACATGATCATCTACGAAAGGACCTTTTTTAAGCGATCTAGCCATTTTTATTTTCCTTTCTTTCTAGAAATTATAAGCTTATCACTAGCTTTTTTACGACGAGTTTTCGCACCTTTTGTAGGTTTGCCCCATGGAGTAACTGGATGACGACCTGAATTTTTCTTGCCTTCACCACCACCGTGTGGGTGATCTACTGGGTTCATAGCAGAACCTCTGGTTTGTGGGCGAATTCCTCTGTGGCGATTGCGACCAGCTTTTCCTAGAACGACATTGGCCCAGTCTTCGTTACCAACAACGCCGATAGTAGCCATACACTCAGCCAAAACTCTTCTCATCTCGCCTGATGGCAAACGAAGGATTACATATTTTTCCTCTTTACCCATTAGTTGAGCATATCCACCAGCAGATCTTGCCATTTGAGCGCCTTTGCCAGGTTTTAGCTCGATATTGTGCAAGATAGTTCCCACTGGGATACTTTTCATTTTCATTGCGTTGCCTGGTTTGATATCTAGTCCTGCCTCAGCAGAAGCAACGACATCGCCTACATTTAATTCATTTGGTCTGATGATATAGCGTTTCTCGCCATCGGCATAAGAGATCAAAGCAATTCTACAATTTCTGTTTGGATCGTATTCGATAGCCTCTACTTTACCTGGAATTCCAAATTTTCTTCTTTTGAAATCAATAATTCTGTAAAGTTTGCTAGCACCAGCTTCTTTATGGCGGCTTGTAATGCGACCATTATTGTTTCTACCAGCAGCGGCTGGGATTTTTACAAGTAGGCTTCTAACGCTTGCTTTTGCAGTGATATCATCGCTGCTAAGACCTGTCATAAATCTTCTACTTGGAGTATATGGTTTGTATGTTTTAATCGCCATCTTACGCCTCCGCATTTTCTAGGGTTGCACCCTCTGGAAGTTTGACATAAAATTTCTTTACATCATCTCTTACGCCTAATCTTCCTCTAAATCTTTTAACTTTACCATCTTGGCGCAATGAATTTACTTTTACAGGCACGATGCCAAAGTATTCTTTCAAAACGCTTTTTAGTCCATTTTTAGTCATTGACGGACTTGTTTGAATAACAACTACGCCACTTTCTTGTAGGCCAAGAGACTTTTCTGTATAAAGTATAGTTTTGATATCTGTTATATCTGCCATTTTAGTCCTCTTTCACCAATGTTTCAAATGCAGCTTTTTCGCATACGATTGAGCTATATACTGCAACCAAATAAGCATTTACTTCGCTAGCATCAACTACATAGCAATTTTTCAAATTTCTGTATGCTAAAAGTGTTTGTGCATCTAGCTCGTTTTTAACGATTAAAGCATCTCTTACACCTAGTTTTTCGATAAATTTAGCAGCGTCTTTTGTTTTGCCGCTTTCTACGCTTAGGTTATCGAAAACATAAAATTTGCCCTCGTTTGCTTTTTCGTTCATAGCAAATTCAAGCGCAAGGCGTTTTTGTTTTTTATTGACTTTTTGCTCATAGTTTCTGTTGTTTGTCGGACCAAATGCAACCGCACCGCCAACCCAAACATTTGTTCTAGTCGAACCAGCTCTTGCACCGCCACGACCTTTTTGACGCCATGGTTTTTTGCCACCACCGCTAACTTCTGAACGACCTTTTGTTTGTGCCGTATTTGCACGAAGTGAAGCAAGGTAAGATTTTACATATAAATATAAATTGTGCGAATTTACCTCTGCATATTTTGCAGGAAGCTCGATTTCGCTAGCTTTTTCTAATTTTTCATTAAGAACGCTTACTTTACTCATTTTACTATCCTTATTCTGCCCATTGCACCATTAAATCCTGGGATAGAACCTTTTACTACCAAAATTTTATTCTCAGCATCGAAGCTTACTATCTCGTTTTTAGCAGTGATTGTCTCATTGCCTGTGTGACCTGCCATTCTCATACCTGGTTGGACGCGACCTGGCCACTCGCAGTTTCCGATAGAACCTGGTCTTCTGTGGAAGCGTGAGCCATGAGCTGCTGGGCCACCAGAGAAACCGTGGCGTTTGATAACACCTTGGAAACCTTTACCTTTTGAAGTAAAAGTAACTTTTACGATTTTAGCTGAGCTTAATACTTCTGTGCTTTGATCGCCAACCTCAGCATTTTCGACATTTAGTGTCGCGAATTTGTTAAATTCTTTGCTTAGGCTATATTTTTTCTGAATTCCTGCGATAGATTTGTTGTATGCTTTGCCGTTAGCGTAAGCTACGATAGCTTGCTTGTCGTTGCATACTTCGCAAATTTTAGTATTAATAAGCTTTAAAAGCGTTACAGGCGTGCTTTTGATGCCGACTGTTCTACTCATGCCTATTTTTTCTACGATATATTCCATACTTTAACTCCTTATTTGCCCATCGCATGAACTTCGACATTAACTTCTGGGGCTAAGTCAAGTTTAGTTAGCGAATCAACTGTATCAGGGGTTGCCGCTACGATATCTAACATACGAGCGTGAATTCTCATCTCAAACTGCTCTCTCGAATCTTTGTTAATGTGTGGAGATTTCAAGACTGTGTAGCGTTTGATCTTCGTAGGCATTGGAACTGGACCTCTCACATCGGCGCCTGTTCTCTTGACGGCTTCTACAATTGCCGCAACTGTGCGATCTAAAACCCTATGGTCATAAGCTTTTAACTTTAACCTGATTTTTTGCATCTGCTTTCCTTAAAAAGAACTTGTCACAACGCGTGACCTTTTGCCTTAAAAACAAAAGACTGGGATTATATGAAAAAGGCAAAATTTTGTCAAGAAATTCGGTGAATTTTATAGAATTTTTTCCTTTTTATAAGGAAATATTCTGAAATTTGGAGCAAAATTTTTGAAATTTTAAAATTTTGTAAATTTTGCTGAATTTATTTCCTTTTAATAAGGAAAATTTTAAAATGCGTTTTATGCAAAATTTAGAATATTTTTATGACAATCCGCCAGAAGAGGCGAAATTTATAGCTAGAAAAACCTCCATTGATACGCCCAAAACTATACTTTATGGCGCACTTGGGGCTGGGAAAAGTTTGATTTTGTTTGATTATATTTCAAATTTCAAAAAGGGCGAGTTTTTGTATGTAAATTTCGCGGATTTGCGCTATGAATTTTTAAATCTAAGCGATGAATTTGATAAAATTTTTAAATTTTTAGAGCAAAATTCGCAGATTATCGCGCTTTTTTTGGATAATTTAGATGAAATTTTGCCGGGTGAAATTTCGCATTTGCAAAATTTGCTAAACTCTGGTGCCTTGCAAAATTTGCAAAGCATTATCATCTCCACGCGCAAAAGTAGCTTTGGGCTAGAAAATTTTGCAAAGCTAAAAATTACGCCACTTTGTTTTGAGGAATTTATCGCTTTCGATAAACGACACAGCGAGATAAACGCCATTATTTCGGCATTTTTCTCACAAGGCGGTAGCGTGGGTGGCTCGCTTTTGCACTCAGCAGGGAGCATAAATTCCGAGCAAAACGCGCTAAAATCGGCTCTAAGCGCAAATGAGATTAAAATTTTAAAAGAGTGCGCGGCTTTCGTCGCAGCGTCATTTAGCGCGAATAAAATTTATACAAATTTAAAAGAAAAAATCCGCATTTCAAAGGACAGCGTCTATGCGACCATAGCGAAATTTGACGATGAAAATTTTATAAATTTTATCCCAAAATTTGGCGATGAAAAAGCGGCGAAAAAGATGTTTTTTTCGAATTTCAATCTCAAAGAAATTCTCGGCTTCAAAAAAGATTTTGTGAAAAAATTTTTAAACGCCGTGTATTGCGAACTGGCAAATTTGGGCGCGCCCATTTATTACACCAAGGATTTGGATTTTTACCTGCCAAGCCGAAATTTAGGGGTTTTGGTCGTGCCATTTAGCGCGAGTGAGATTGTGTTTTTGAGATTTAAAAAGCTGATTTTGGAGCTAAAACGGCTCAAAATCACGCGCCTTGCCGTGATCTCCATGGCAAATACAGGCGCGCTTGAAATCGAGGGGATAAAGTGCGAAGTCGTGCCGTTTCCGCAGTTCGCACTTGGGTTGTGATTATCGAGTAATAATTTTGCCCTTAGTTTGTGCGCCCTTAATATCGATAACTTTGCCGCTATTTCGTGCAAAATCCCTACATTTTTCATCAGTTTTATTCATTTTTATTTCAAGTTCGCTTTTGTTTTTTACATCAAAATCAACGCAAACTACGCCATCTACCTTAATCGGCAACACGATTTTTGTCATATTTTGCGCCATCTCATCGAATTGTCCGTTTTCTAAAAAATACTTGTAAAAATGGTTAATCGCTGACACAAAATCATTTTTCGCATCACCTATTTGCGAAGCTTGCATTACAATAAAAACAAAGCACAAAATCAAAAATTTTTTCATTTTTAATCCTTAAAATAAAGTCCGTGATTATACAACTTTTAAATTTTATTTTGAAATTTCGCTTACGCAAATTTTGAATACTGCGCCGAAATTTTACCTTTTATTATAAATGCAAAATTTTGCATTTAAATATCATTGCGAGTCCGCTTTGCGGGCGTGGCAATCCAGCAACGGCAAAGCCGTTTATAAAAATCAAACATTGTTTAAATTTACTGGATTGCTTCGGCGGTAAATCGCCTCGCAATGACAGATTATACAAATTTCGTTCGCTATTGTCATTGCGAGGAGCTGTGAAACAGCGACGAAGCAATCTACAAAGTCAAAATAAACAATATGGTAAATGGCAAAATTTTTGAATTTCATGGGTTTTAGAATTTCAAAATTTTGCCATTTTTGTGGTTGGTAGTTTAGGCTTTGTAGATTGCCACGCTCGTTTCACTCGCTCGCAATGACACTTAAAAGCGAAATATAAATTTCCCTAGATTACTTCGCTTCGCGCCAAATTCCGCTATTTCGCCCCTGTTTTGGCCTCATCTGCCTTTTTTTGACGCCTTATTTCTTTATCGCACTCGCCCAGTTTCCCTAAGGCTTCCACGAAATTATCGTGAAACTCACTCTCGCTAGATTTGCTTTCTAGCAGCGCAAACGCCTTATCTGCCTGCTCAAATTTAGCTTTTATCTCTGGCGTGATTTGCACGCCACCAGTGATTTTATTGATATCAGAAAATATCTCGCCCCGCTTCGCCCGAATTCTTAGCTCCTCTTTTTCTATGCTAGCATACACGCTAAACATACTTGCGCTCCCTCTGCCACTATCTTTGAAAGATCTTTGGCGCAAAATATCCATAGTGCGTATCCTCATGGCGCTTTTGCACGCATACACGCCAGCTTTGCTACCTTCTTTTATATATGGTGGCTCGTTTAGTCCGTTTTCGTTCATGATAAAGACCGCGCACTCGTTATCGTCGCCACAGCCCGCAAGCCCCATAACCACGCAAACTGCAAAGCCAAATTTAAGAAATTTTTTCATTTTAATCCTTGATAAATTTATGAAATTTTGAAATTTTAAGGCAAATTTGGCGCAAATTTTGCAAAATTCACGCCAAATCAAATTTAATAAACCGAAATTTCGACCAAATTTCCGTCTGGATCATATAGATACACGCTTTTCATCTTGCCAAGCGCGCCAGTTCGCTCCACAGGTCCTAGCTCGATTACTGCGCCACGAGAGGTGATTTCGCGCGCGATTTCATCGATGTTGCCTTGCGCGATTAGGCAAAAATCAGCCGAGCCGTAGGTTTGATTTTTTGCTACGGGTAGAAATTCAGCTAGTTTTTGGTGGATATTGATTTTAGAATCTCCGAATTTCACAGCCATTTTGGCGCCGTTTTGCACGATTTCAAGGCCTAAAATTTCGCCGTAAAATTTCAGTGTCGCCTCTAAATTTGCGCTTAAAATCACAAAGTGATCGATATTTTTGATTTTCACGCTAGCCCTTTATGCGATAAAATCGCCGTCGAAAAGGTGTCTGACATCGCCTGATATGCACGCAGTCTCGCCACGCATTTTTACGCCGATTTTTTCGCCACTCACGCACGCCATATTTGCGTTTTCGCTCAGATTATAGTGTGCTCTGCCTGCGATATATGCGCTAGCTATGCCAGTTCCGCATGATAGCACCTCTTTTTTCGCGCCGTGTGCGTATGTGCGCACCCTAACCCCTGTGTTACTCATCTCAGCATAACTTACATTGGCATTAAATTTCTCGCTAAGCTCGGTAGCTAGGGTGTGGTTATATGCGCTCAAATCTTTGACAAAGGTTACGACATTTGGCATACCGACCTCGTATAAATACCACATGTGGCCATTGCTCATAAATCCCTCGCCAAGGCGATTGACATTATCAAACTCAACCTCGACATTTGCTGTGATTGCGCGGTTTGAGCCCATGCCATAAATTTGACCAAAATTTGAATCTCGTTTTTTTGTGCCAAAACTCACGCTTCTGCCAGTATCAAATCCGCGAATTTCGCCGTTTATTACATTGGCGTCGTTTTTGAATTTCACATTTTTGCCAGATAAAAATCGCTCGTAGGCATACATACACACAACCATTGCGGCGTTTGCGCTTATCGGGCTTCTAGTGCCGTCTGGGTTGTAAAACTCCACAATGATATTATTGTCGTTGCTTCCAGGGGATGTTTGGTTGCTTAACGAAATAAATCCGTTGGCTCCGATACCCTCTGCGCGGTTGCAAAGCACCCTTGCTAGACTGCCACGCTCGGCACTTTGTGAAAACTCGACTACTACAAAATCATTTCCGCATGCGTTATACTTTGAAAAATTCAATTTATCTCCTTTAAAAATTTTTTCACATTTTTTTCAAGTGTTATTTTATCGCTAACATTTTCTATAACAAAATTTGCGTTTGCACGCTTAAATTCGATATCTGCTTGCAAACTAACGCGAAGCGTGGCTTGCTCACGCGTTAGTGCATTTCGCTCCATAATGCGCTCTATAAGCAAGTCGCGTGGGGCATATACGACTACGATTTTGTCGAATTCATCGTATTTTTGGCGCTCGAAATACAGCGGAATATCGGCAAAAAACGGCTTATTTAGGTGTTCTAAAATTTCAGATTGTCTTAGAATTTCATCTTTGATTTTTGGGTGCAAGATTGCTTCTAGTTTGGCAAGCTCAGCCTTGTCGTTAAAGACCAAATCGCCTAGCTTTTTCCTGCGGATTCGCACGAATTTGCCGTCTTTTATGATGTATTCGTTGCCAAAAATTTTTGAAATATCTATCCAGGATTTATCCAGTAGCTGGTGCGAGATTTCGTCTGCGTCGATGATTTGATAGCCCAAATCACGCAAAATTTTACTAACGCTAGATTTGCCAGATCCTATCGAGCCTGTGATTACATAACCATTTTTATATGCCATTTCACACCCCTTTATAGCGTTTTTATGCAATTTTAGCTAAAATAATTTAATTTTCTAATAAATCCAAAAAAAGGAAAAACCGTGATTAGCTACAAAGAAGCAGGTGTCGATATCGACGCAGGAAATGAGTTTGTGCAAAGTATAAAACCCCTAGTCAAATCCACAATGACCCCAGGCGTGATTGGCGGAATTGGCTCATTTAGCGGTGCGTTCGCGCTACCAAGCGGGTATAAAAAACCAGCGATTTTGGGCGCGACAGATGGCGTAGGCACCAAACTTCGCCTAGCAATCGACACAGACAAGCTTGACGGCGTGGGTATCGATCTAGTCGCAATGTGCGTCAATGACCTCATCTGCAACTTCGCTACACCGCTATTTTTCCTAGATTATTATGCTACGGCAAAACTTGAAATTGCAAGCGCAAAACGCGTAGTAGCAGGTATCGCCGAGGGCTGCAAAATGGCTAAGTGTGCGCTAATCGGCGGCGAGACAGCCGAAATGCCGTCGATGTATGAGGGCAAAGATTTCGATTTAGCCGGTTTTGCCGTAGGAATAGCCGAGCAAGACGAGATAGATCGCACGAAATTTGTAGAGCGTGACGATGTTTTGATTGCTTTGCCAAGTAGCGGTTTGCACTCAAACGGCTTTTCGCTAGCGCGCAGAGTAGTTTCTGAGCTAGGGTTGAAATTTGACGAGAAAATCGGCGAAAAAAGCCTAATCGACACGCTTTTAGAACCAACCAGAATTTATGTAAAAGAGTTTTTGGCACTGAAAGATAAAATTCACGCTTGCGCACATATCACGGGTGGTGGTTTGGTAGAAAATCTGCCTCGTGTATTCCCCGCTGGGCTTGGCGCGAAAATCGAGAAAAACGCAATCAAAACGCCTGAGATTTTTAAAATTTTAGCCAAAAAAGTCGAAGCAGCCGAAATGGAGCGCACATTTAATAACGGCGTGGGTTTGGTGTTAGTCGCACCGAAGGCTAACGCTGATTTTGTGTTAGCTAACACTGACGGATATGTTATCGGCGAAGTATGCGAGGGAAATGGCGTAATAATGGCGTAAATCACGCGCTAACAAAGGCTAACGAATTTATGAAAAATTTCGTTTTTTGTTTGTTTTTGTGTGTTAGTGCGTTTGCTAACACACAAATTTCAGGGCTCGAAAAAGAGTGCGAGGCTGGGAATTTAGATAAATGCTTTGAGTTGGCGACAAATTTAGAAAATAGTTGCGATAAAACCAAAAATTTTGAAGTTGGCGCAAAAGCCATAAAATACTATGAAAAAATATGTAATTCGGATGAAACCTTTTTTTATGGCGCTTGCCTGAGGTTAGCGGGTATTTACATAAGAGGCAATTGCACACAGAAAAATTCAGCAAAAGCACTAAAATATCTAAAACTATGTTGCGACAAAGAGCATGCCGATAATGCTTGCAGTGTTTATCAAAGAGGTTTGGCATCGGTCGAACATTTCAGAAGCAAGTGTAAAAACGGAGATAGGGGATCCTGCGAGTGGCTAAAATCACAGGGATATTAAATTAAATTTTGGCGAAATTTTAAAATTCCGCCAAAATTTCAGACTATTTTGCTAGATCAAAAATATCTTTCACAGCTTTTGCGTCGTATTGTGGTAAGCCCCATTTTGGCGCGTCTCGCACGATGATTTCCATGACTTCGCCTACATTGCTATCATCAATTTTTACCCCGCCAAGCGTCGTTGGGGTGCCAACCTTATCAAACCACGCTTTAAGCGCGTCAATTCCAGCCTCTGCGCTATCAAGCCCAAAAATCTCTTTGGCAAAGCGCGCAAATTTGGCTTCATTGTTTTTCTTATACCATTTCATCCACGCTGGCATTATCACGCTTAGCCCCGCTCCGTGCGCACAATCTACCACCGCGCTCATTGCGTGTTCTAACATGTGATTTGGGTAGCTATAACCGCTCACGCCCACATAAGTTAGCCCATTTAGCGCCATTGTCGCAGCCCACGCGAAATCCCCCCTAGCCTCGTAATCATCAGGGTTTTTAAGCAAAATTTCGGTTGTTTTCATAACGGTTTTGATGTTTGCTTCGATATACATATCGATGATTTCAGGGTGTTTTGTGGCTGTGAAATAGCCCTCGATTGAGTGTGCGATGATATCGCTAGCCGAATACACCAAATACTCAGGCGTTACGGTAGCTTGAAGCTCTGGGTTTATGATTGAAACTTTTGGGAACAAAGCTGGGCCATCTATGCCAAATTTTTGCTTTGTCGCTTCGTTTGTTACCACGCCGCCTCTATTCATCTCAGAACCAGTCGCGGCAAGTGTGATAATGTCAAAAATCATAAGTGCTTTTTGAACCTCTTTTGCGAAGAAAAAGTCCCACACATCGCCCTCGTAGCAGGCCCCTGCCGCGATTGCCTTACAGCTATCTAGCACGCTTCCACCACCGATTGCTAGCACGCTATCTGCGCCGAAATCTTTCGCGATTTTCACGCCCTCATGGACTTTGCTAAGCACTGGATTGCTTTTGACCCCGCCAAGCTCGGCGTATTCTATGCCGTGCGCTTTGAGCGAATTTACGGCCGTATCGAAAAGCCCGGATTTTTTCACTCTATCGCTTCCATAGACGACAAGCGCCTTTTTCGCGCCGTATTTTGCCATATACTCGCCGATATTTTTCTCTTTGCCCTTGCCAAATTCGACCTGCACAGGGTTTTTGAAACTGAAATTTTCCATAATTCTCCTTTAAAAAATTTCGCACATTATAACCGAATTTACAAAATTCTTATAGACAAATTTTACAAATTTATTGCCTAATTCTGCAAAATTTAAAATTCTTTGCTAAAATAAATCAAAAATTTCAAAAGGGGTAAAAATGAAAGATAAAAACAAAATTTTAGATGAAATCGCAAATTTTATTGATAAAAATTATCCAAATTACGGCGTTATAGATACACAAATCGAGCAGATTAAATTTTACCGCGCGGACGAAACTACCGAGTTTCGCAGCGGAATTTACAAGCCTAGTATCTGTATCGCTCTACGCGGAAACAAGCTAGTGAAATTTAACGGCAAAGAGTATTTTTATAACAAAGACCAATTCATGCTCACCCCTACTCACATACCGATTTCGGGCAGGGTTACGCAATGCCCACTTTTGTCAATTATTGTCGAATTTAAAGTCGATGATTTGGCTGAGGCGATCAAAAACATAAATTTCACCCCGTCGAAAAAAAAGCTCAAAGAAAGCCTTTATGTGAGCAAAATCAGCTTCGATTTGGCTGATTCTATCGCTAGGCTGGTGCATTTGCTAGAACGAGGTGGCGCGCACAGCGAGTATTTGGTAAATCTATCGGTAAAAGAGGTTTTGTATTCGCTGATGAGTGGCGATGAGGGAGCTGCGAATTTTTTATACAAATTTATCCTAAACGGCACCATGCAAAACCAAATCGCACACGCTATCAGCGAAATTTCAGCGCATTTTAACGAAGCGATAAATATGAGCGATTTGGCTGAAAAAATTGGCATTAGCGTTTCGTCTTTTTACCACAATTTTAAAAAATTTACCGCCCTTTCGCCACTGGAATTTCAAAAACGAATCCGCCTAGAAGAGGCGAAATTTATGCTACTAAATACCACGACTTCGGTCTCGCAAGTGGCCTTTGATGTAGGCTATGAGAGCACAAGTCAGTTTAGCAGAGAATACGCGCGCATGTATGGACTGCCCCCAAAAGCACATATCCAAACGCTAAAAGAATTGACGCTGAGCTAAAATCGGTGTAATTTAAAATCGTATAAAAAATGGTGTCAAGAGAGAGACTTGAACTCTCGACCTCCGGCTTATGAGACCAGCGCTCTAACCAGCTGAGCTACCTTGACACATTGTAGGAAAAATGGAGTTTATCCAAATTTTACTTATATAAAATTTAAAAAGCGCAAAATTTTAAATATAATTTATGCTAAAATAGCAAAATTTTATTTTCAAAGGGAAAATATGGGCGGTTTTACTATTTTTTTAATCATAACCCTAGTTTTGATTTTTAGCATTATTGGGATTTATAACTCTTTGATTGCCAAACGAAATCAGGTCGCAAATATCGCTTCTAGCGTCGATACACAGCTTAAAAAACGCTATGATTTGATCCCAAATTTAGTCACTACCCTTAAAGCATATTTGACACACGAGCGCGAAGTTTTGACCAAAATTTCAACCCTACGAAGCGAAGCGATGAATACCACAAGTAATACACAAAAATTCGCCCTAAACGCCGAACTCTCGCGCATACTTGGCTCGCTAAAAATCGCTGTGGAAAACTACCCAGAGCTAAAAGCCAACGAAAATGTCCTTCATCTCCAAGCCACGCTAAGCGAAGTCGAGGAGCAAATCAGCGCAGCCAGACGCGCTTACAACGGCGCAGTTATGGTGTATAACAACGCGTGCGAAATGTTTCCCACAAACCTCATCGCTAGCTTTTTTCACTTCAAAAAGAGCGAATTTTTCGCCGCCGATGAGAGCGAAAAACGCACGCCAAATTTATCTGAAATGCTAAAATAATGGAAAAAATTTTAAAATTTAAAAACGAAGAAATTATCCAAAATTTGGAAATTTTAGAAAAAAAGCGCGCAAAAATCGCCAAAAATTTACGCATTTTAAAGGTCGCTTCCTTTGCGCTCATTTTCGTCCTACTCCCCGTTTTGCTACGATTTGTGCCTGATTTGCTCATTTCTAGCATAATTTGCGTTTTTGCCTCGCTTATGTTTTTTAGTGTTTCGCACGCTAGGCTTATAACGCCCTTTAACGCGCGCTTTAAAGACGAAATCCTAAGCCTAATCGCCAAAGACGAAAATTTAAGCTACGAGCGCAAGAAATTTTTCGATTTCGCCGAATTTAACGCGCCCGGATTTTATGAAAGCGGTTTTAGCGTGTATAGGGGCGATGATTTTTTCGCCGGGGAAATCGAGGGCGTGAGGGCGCAGTTTTGCGATATTTATCTCGCCAAACAAACACAAACACACACTAACCAAAAACAAACGCCCAAACTAACAACCCTGTTTTACGGCATAACGCTCATAGCCGAATTTAACCAAAATTTCGCCTCCACGCTCCATGTCATCGACACTAACGCCAGAGCTAACTCGCACCTAAAACGCGTTAGTATGGATAACACTGAGTTTGAGCAGTATTTCCGCACATACTCAAATGATCCTATCAGCGCGCATTACATACTAACGCCCAAATTTATGGAGCAGCTAATCGCACTAAGGGATTATTTCAAGGCTCCACTTAGCCTAGCGTGTGAGGGAGGTAAAATTTGGTTATATATCGCACTTGGTAAAAACAGCTTCGAGCCAAATATTTCATACCCGCTCCTTGGCGAAAACTCCCCAGCCGTCACGCTAAAAAAGGAGTTGGAAAAATTTAAAATTTTGGCTAAAATTTTGAAAAATAATCAAAAAGCATTTGTGGAGAAAATATGAGTATAGTATCGTTTGAGCTGAAAAAAAAGACGATTTTAGAAGATGAAGCGAGCGCGAAAAAACGGCTAATTATCGTCGTTTGCGTAGTTTGTGCGCTGGCGTTTTTGATTTTAAGTGGCGGATATTCGCTGAAATTTAAAATCATTTTGGGCTGTTTGATTGGGATTTGCGGGCTTTTGGCGCACTCGTATTTTGACAAAAACCAAAAACAGCACTTTTCAGCCCTGCTTGACAAGGCGTTTGATAATGAAATTTTGCTCTGGATCGCCAAGGAAACTGGGCTTACTTTTAAGCCATTTGGCGCATTTTTTTTAGAGGATTTAAGCTCACTTCCGATTAAAAAAGACGCTAACACATGCGTTTGCAAACGCTCGCTAGTAGGCAAAGTAGGTGAAATCGAGGCGAAATTTGGCGATGCTGCGCTAACACGCACTAAGGGGCGCAAAAAAAGTTTGCTCGGACTTGATAAATTCGAGTGGGGGCGCATAAATGACGGCAAAATTTACACTGGATTTATAGCGAAATTTGACTATCCACTCGCCTTTGCTAGCGATTTTTCGGCGATTGGCAAGGGTGAGTTTATGCTCCAAACCCCGCACCTCAAACTCCAAAAGGCAAATATCGCCAAATCCGATATTTTCGACATTTACGCTGGCGAGAATTTTGACAGCGAGGTTTTAAAAGACGGCAAAATCCTAACCACGCTCGAACTCATCAGCATTAGCCTAAACTCCCCAGTGCAAATGCACACTGTGAGCAACTCCGTATTTATCGCGGTTTCGAACGACACGCTTTTTACTCGCATAGACACGAACCAAAACGCAAATGTGATTTTAAGCATAAATATGATGATAGAAATCGCGCGAAATCTCGCTCCATTCGCCACTAGCGAAATCAAAGCGAGCGAAGAGCCAAAGATTACGGCTTTGCTAAACGAAATGCGCTCTTAGCGAAATTTAGCTTTTAAATTTGGGGTAAATTCGAGTGCTGAAATTTAGCCTTCTAATTTCACGGCAAATTCGCCAAATTCGGCTTTTGTTGCAATCGCTAAATCGTTTGGGTTTAGCCAAATTTGTTTGCCACGGATTCCAGCACTAACGCAAATTTGCGTTTGTGTTAGTGCGCGTGAGTCGATAAATGTGCGAAAGTGCTTTTTCATGCCAAGTGGCGAGCAGCCACCCCTAACATAGCCTGTGATTTTTGTTAGCTCTTTTAGGTTCATTAGTTCAGCGCGTTTGACTTTCGCAATTCTAGCTAACGCCTTTAAATCAAGGCTTAAATCGCCTTGCAAACACGCCGTGATATATTCATTTCCACACTCGCAAACTATCGTTTTATAGACCTGCTCTATTGGCTTTTGGCACGAATTTGCCACATGCACAGCGTCAAGGTTGTTTTCATCGACTTCGTATTCTAAAATTTCATACTGAATTTTAAGCCCGTCAAGTATGCGACAAGCGTTAGTTTTGTGTTCGTGTTTAGACATGGTCAGCCTGCTTGAAAATATCTCATAACTAACAATATACAATAAAATAAAGCTACACAACAAAATGAAAAAATGCAATTATCTTGAAAAAAGTCTGCAACTGCATTTTTTAACTTTGCAACTTTACAAATTATCATTCCTATCAAATGAACAACACAAATACAAATCGCACTAAGTGGAATTAAAAATGCCAATACGCCAAAGCCAGAAGGGTCTCTTTCGAAAGTGCCAGCCTTAATTTTTAATGCCCCGATAATTGTATAAATAAGCAAATAAAATATAGGCGAATAACCTATAATTACATTTAGTATAAATTTTAAAATTCTTTTCGAATTTATTTGCACATTATCCCTTAATACACTATTTTTTCTTGCTTCAAAAAATCTCTCAAATCATCATATTCCGAGCTGTCCAAATATCTCCATTTGCCCGGCTTCAAAGTTCCTAGCGTAACCCGCCCAAATGCCGTGCGTTTAAGATCTACCACTTCTAGGTCAAAATACCCAAAAAAGCGCCTTAACTCTCTGTTTTGCCCTTCGTTTATGATAGCTTTGATTTTGGTGTATCCGCCGCTGCTTGGCATTATGCGATACGCCAAAAATGGCTTAAATTCCATTGATTTGATTTTGCTTTTGGCGTGAGCGCCCTTGGTGGCGTCGTCTGCATAAAAG
Organism: Campylobacter sp. VBCF_04 NA7; assembly: GCF_027737405.1. Lineage (NCBI taxonomy): Bacteria > Pseudomonadati > Campylobacterota > Epsilonproteobacteria > Campylobacterales > Campylobacteraceae > Campylobacter > Campylobacter sp. VBCF_04 NA7. The sequence continues at coordinate 64,478 of NZ_JAOVTT010000002.1, read as the reverse complement.
CCCTCTTTTATCGCCGTTACGACTTCGTCAGTTACTTCGCCTTTGACTTTTAGGTAATATTCTCTTTCGATGTCGCTTTTCATTAACGCAGTGGCGATAGCAGGGGCGTCAGTTAATAGCAAAAGCCCTTCACTGGCAAAATCGAGCCGTCCGATACTAACAAATTTAGAAAATCCATTTGGCAAGCTGTCATAAATCGTCTTGCGACCGCGGTCGTCTTTTTTGGTGACTAACTCGCCCTTTGGTTTGTGATAGACAATCACGCTAAATTCGGTTTTTTTCTTGATTATTCGCCCGTTTATACGGATTTTTTCTTCGCCACTGACTTCGACAAACTCACTAACAACTCGCCCGTTTATGCTAACTTTGCCGTTTTTGATTAGCTCGTCGGCTTCACGGCGCGAATAGCCTGTATTGTGCGAGATAAATTTATTTAAACGCATTTTTTCCATTTTTATAGCCCTATGTTTTTAAGGTCGTGGATATGCACGGTGCCGATTGGGGTGCCGTTTTCGTCCGTAACGGCAAGAAGCTGAATTTTGAAATTTTCTATCATCTCCAACGCCTTGGAAGCTAAAATTTGCGAATTTTCAATGGTTTTTGGCGATTTTGTGGCAAATTTAATCGCGCTTTCTTCAAGGCTAAAATTTTCGCCCATTAACGCCCTACGCAAATCGCCGTCGCTTAAAATCGCCGTTAGCTTTCCGTTAGTGTTAGTTAGCAAAACGGTGCCTAGTTTGCCGTGCGTCATCGCATTTATGGCTTCTTTTAGGCTAACACTTTCGCTAACAATCGGCAAATCGTTAGTTCGCATGACATCGGCGACTTTTAGATATAGCCGTTTGCCAAGACTTCCGCCCGGGTGGAAGTTTGCGAAGTCTTCTTTTTGAAATTTTCGCTCGTTCATCAAGCACACGGCTAACGCATCGCCAAGTGCGAGTGTTAGCGTGGTAGAAACCGTAGGCGCCGCCCCAAGCGGACACGCTTCTTTTTCGATTTTTAGACTGATAAACTCATCGCTTATTCGCCCCAAAGAGCTATTTTTGTTACTTGCCATTGCGATGATTTTTACGCCAAATCGCTTAATGTGTGGCAAAATTCGAACCAGCTCTTCGCTCTCGCCGCTAAAACTTATTGCCAAAACCAAATCATCTTTGCCTACCATGCCAAGATCGCCGTGCAGGGCTTCTGTGGGGTGCATGAAAAAGCTAGGCGTGCCTGTGCTTGCCAAAGTAGCAGCGATTTTCGCGCCGATATGACCGCTTTTGCCCACGCCTGTTACGATTAATTTTCCTTTGCAATTTAAAATCAAATTTACCGCTCTTTCGATTTCATCGCCGATAAGCTCTGCGTGGCGTAAAAGCTCGCTACCTTCGAGCCTCAAAACCTCTTTTGCGTTTTCTAAAATGCCCATAAAATGCCCCTTACATTAGGTAAATAACCGGCACGATTGTCGGATATTTTTTCGTTTTTCTGAAAATATGCTTTCGCACGGCTTGGCGAATTTGCGACTCCAACACGCGGTTATCAAGCAAAATTTCGGTTTTCATATTTGCCAAAAACTGCTCGATTAAGCCCTCCATATCCTTGGTAAATACCGTTACTTGCGATTCTGCGACAAGCCCGTAGGTAATGACGCGAGATTTGATAAGCTTTTTGGCTGTTTTGTCGATTTGAGCGATGATTACAGCCACGCCAGCGTCGGCCAAATTTTGCCTGTGTTTTACGATTTCATCGGAAATTTGTTTATTGATTTGATTGTCAATGAAAACCTTGCCAGTTTTGACGGTTTTGACCCGTTTTAGGTATTTTTCGCAAATCTCCATTTGATCGCCGTCGTTCATCAGATAGATATTTTTCTCATCAATCCCACATTCTATCGCAGTTTCGCGGTGTTTGACTATGTGGTTATACTCGCCATGAACAGGTAGGAAAAATTTCGGCTTGATTAGGCGAAGCATTAGTTTTTGCTCCTCTTGGGCAGCGTGTCCGCTGACATGGATTTCGCTGAAATCCTGATACGCCACCTTTGCGCCACTTTTTAGTAAGAAATTTAGCACGGTTGAGACGCTGTTTTCGTTGCCTGGAATCGCCTTTGCTGAGATTATAACCTGATCTGTGGGTTTGATTTTTATGTATTTATGCTCGTCTGTGGCCATGCGATATAGCGCACTCATAGTTTCGCCCTGAGAGCCTGTGGTTACGATTAAAACCTCATTGTCAGGGTATTTGCTAACCTCATCTGGATCGATGAAAATTTTGCGATCAAGCTCGACATAGCCTAGCTCCATTGCCGTAAATAGGTTTCGCTCCATACTTCGCCCTATCACGCAGACCTTGCGGCCGTATTTCACACCGCGCTCGATTGCCTGATAGACACGGTGAATATTCGAGCTAAATGTGCTCATAATCACGCGCCCTTTCGAGCTAGCAAAAATGCCGTCAAATGTCCTGCCTACCGAATTTTCGGATTTGGTAATGCCGTCTCTGTGAGAATTCGTGCTATCGCTCATCAGTAGCATTACGCCACGATCGCCATAATGCGCCAAGCGGTTTAAATCGGTCGGATAGCCGTCGATTGGGGTGTGGTCGATTTTGAAATCGCCCGTGTGGATAATCGTGCCGGCCTTTGTGGTAATCGCAAGCGCGCTAGCGTCGATAATCGAGTGCGTTATGTGGATAAATTCGACCTCAAAATCGCCGATTTTGTAAATTTTGCGCTTTTGCACTGGGCGAAAATAGCTTCGCTCCGCCTTTAAGCCATGCTCTTCAAATTTGTTTGAAATCATACCCAAAGGTAGCGGCGTAGCGTAGATTGGAAATTGAAATTCCTTGAAAAAATAGGGCATTGCGCCGATGTGATCTTCGTGGGCGTGCGTGATGATGATACCTTTGACTTTGTCAGCGATCTTGCGAACATAGCTAAAATCAGGGATCAAAATATCCACGCCGGGCATATTATCATCAGGGAAACTCATACCCACATCGACGATAATCGCGCTCGTAGCGGTCTCGAAAATCGTCATATTCGCGCCGATCTCGCCAAGTCCGCCAAGCGGAGTTATACGGATAGTCTCAGCCGAGCTTGCATTTTTTAGTGGATAGAGCCTTGCTTCGTGCATGGCCTTATTCGCCGCAATCGCCTCGTCCATAGCCACATGCCACGGCTCGGTACCGGTTAGGCTTTTTGGCATATTTGTCTTGCGTTTGGAGCGTTTTTTCTTTTTGGTGCCCTCCTCTGAATTTGGGCTTTGCACGGCTGTTTCGCTGGATAGATTTTGCGCTTTTTCGCTTTTTGATTTTTTATTTTTTTTGTTTTCGTTTGCTGGGGTTTTTTGCTCGTCTTTTTGATTTTTGCTCTCATCAAACGATTTTTTTAAATTTTCCCTGTGTCTGCGGCGTCTATTTACCTTTTTTAAGCGCTCAGGGCCTGTAAAATCAGAGTTTTGCGCTTGGTTGTTAGTTTTTTTCTCTTCCATTTTTCACCTTTAATTTTTTAAAAATATCTAAAAATAAGGCGAAATTTAACTCGTGCGGTCTTGTGTTTTTAAAAATTTCTAGTTCTTCGAAAATTTGGGTTATATCTGATTTGGACGCGATTGCACTTAGATTTTTGGCTAGTGTTTTTCTAGGAGAGGCGAAACACGCTCTCAGAAACGCCTCAAAATCGTGCTTTTGCTCCACGCTTTGGAAAGGATTGCGCGTCTTTTCTATCCTCATCACGGCTGAAATGACCTTCGGAGCTGGCTCGAAAGCGTGTGGAGGCACCTCGAAAAGATACTGCGCCCCGCCACAAAGGCTAGCCAAAACCGAAATCGCGCCAAATTCCCGCTTCCCAGAAACTGCGCAAAATTTCTGCGCGACCTCTTTTTGCACCATTACGACCAAACCCTCACACAGCGGGTCTTCAATGGCTCGCAGGATTATATTTGTCGCGATATAATACGGCAAATTCGCAACCAAAAAATATGGTTTTTCGCTAAGAGAATTTTCCCAAATTTCCAAAACATCGCCCAAAACCAGCTCTAAATCGCGGTTTTTTATCTCTGTGGCGAAGCTTTGGCACAAAATCTGATATAAATCATTATCAATTTCGAAACTTTTTACTTTATAACTCTTTAAAAGATTACGAGTTAAATCACCCAAGCCAGGCCCAATTTCTACGATATTTTCAGCATTTTTGGGAATCGATTGGATAATTTTGTCTAAAATCAAACTATCTTTTAAAAAATTTTGTCCGAATTTTTTCTTTGCAACTATCATCGAGAGATTTTATCCAATTTTTACTTATAAAATGGTTATATAAGCGAAATTTGGCTAAAATTTACAAAAATTTTAAAGGGCAAAATTTTTGAAAACATTTGCAAAACGAATAATTCCATGCCTAGATGTGCAAAACGGGCGCGTGGTAAAGGGCGTAAATTTCGTAAATTTACGCGACGCAGGCGATCCTGTCGAAATCGCAAAACGCTATAACGACAAGGGCGCAGACGAGCTTTGTTTTTTAGACATTACGGCTAGTTTTGAGAACCGCGACACTATCGTGCATGTGGTCGAAAGCGTGGCAAAACAGCTTTTTATCCCGCTAACCGTGGGTGGCGGAATCCGCAAAATCGACGATATTTCACGACTTTTGGATGTGGGTTGCGACAAGGTCAGCCTAAACTCATCGGCTATCGCAAACCCAGGTTTAATCGACGAAGCGGCGAAAAAATTCGGCTCTCAATGCGTCGTCGTGGCAATCGATGTCAAACGAACCGGCGAGGGCTATAATGTCTTTGTCAAAGGTGGTAGAGAAGACACCGGACTGGACGCTTATGCGTGGGCAGAGGAAGTGCAAAACCGCGGTGCGGGGGAGATTTTGCTCACTTCTATGGACTGCGACGGCACCAAAAACGGCTTTGATTTGGAAGTTACGGGCAAAATTAGCAAAATGCTAAAAATCCCCGTTATCGCAAGTGGCGGTGCAGGAAATATGCGTCATATCAAAGAAGCCTTTGAGTGTGGGGCAGACGCGGCACTGGCGGCGAGCATTTTTCACTTCGGCGAGATAAAAATCAAAGATTTAAAAGCCTATCTTTTGCGAAACGGCATAAGGGTTCGAAGTTGATAGTGTGCGCAGGAAATGGCGAAAAATTCGACTTCGCACGCGCTGTCGGCGTGGGGCTCGTGGATTGTGCTATCAATTTAACCAAAATTTTAGCGAGCGAAAAACATAGTGAAATTTTGTTTGTAGGCAGTTGCGGTCTGTATAATGAAGGTAAAATTTTTGATATTTTCGAGTGCGAAACAGCTACAAACCACGAAATTTCCGAGCTTTTAGGCTATTCATACAGCCCGATTTTTGACCCAAATGTTTCATATGAAACATTTTGCAACTCATCAAATTTCATCACCACAAATGAAATTTGCGCACAAAAATTCGCCACACTCGGCTATAAAATCGAAAATATGGAATTTTACTCTGTCGTCAAAGTTGCCGAAAGTTTCAAAATCCCAGCTCGCGGAATTTTCGTCGCGACGAATTTTTGCAACCAAAACGCACACGCAGATTTTTTGAAAAATCACGCAAAAGCCAAAGAAATTTTAGAAAATTACTTAAAACAAAAAGGAATAATTTGAAAAATATCCTAGATTTCACACTTGATGAACTCTCCGAGCTTATAACGCCAAAATTTCGAGCCAAGCAAATTTACGAGTGGATTTACAAAAAAGGCGTTAAAAATTTCGATGAAATGCTAAATTTGCCAAAGGAATTAAGGGCAAATTTAAGCGAAAATTTCTATTTAGACCCTGTAAAATGCGTAAAATGCGAAGAGAGTATCGACGGAAGCAAAAAATATCTTTTCGAGCTAAAAGACGGCAAAACCATAGAAAGCGTTTTGCTTCCTATGAAAGACGAACTCGCTGATGAAAACGGCAAAATTTCACGCCATGCAAGATACACGATTTGTGTCAGTTCGCAAGTCGGTTGCAAAATGGGCTGTGCATTTTGCCTAACTGCCAAAGGCGGATTTGTGCGAAATCTCACAGCAGGTGAAATCGTCGGGCAAATTTTATACATAAAAATCGCAAACCAAATCCCTTACGAAAGACGCGTAAATGTCGTATATATGGGTATGGGCGAACCACTCGATAACCTAGCAAATGTCTCAAAAGCTGTGCAAATTTTAAAAGAAAATGACGGCCTAGCTATCGCTCCACGCCGCCAGACTATTAGCACAAGCGGTCTAGCTACGCAGATAAAAAAGCTTGGCGAAATGGATTTAGGCGTTTTGCTTGCCATTTCGCTTCATGCCGTAACCGACGAGCTTCGTGCCAAGCTAATGCCGATAAACAAAGCCTACAACATAGCTTCGGTTATGGACGCCGTGCGAAATTTCCCCATAGATATGCGAAAGCGAGTGATGTTTGAATACCTTGTCATGGGCGGCGTAAATGATAGCGTAAATGACGCAAAAACCCTTGTAAAGCTACTTCACGGCATAAAAGCAAAGGTAAATTTGATATACTTTAACCCGCACGAAGGAAGCCCGTATCTGCGCCCAAGCACGGAAAATATGGTGAAATTCCAAGATTATCTCAGTGCGCATGGCATAACCTGCACGATTCGCCAAAGCAAAGGGCTAGATATTAGTGCCGCGTGCGGACAACTCAAAGAAAGAAGCAAAAATGAGCATACTTGATATAATTGAAATTGTTTTCATCGCCATTGTCGCTATAATCGGCATTGGCGGAATTTTGTTCGTAGTTTTGAACGAGAAAAAATAATGGGCTAAATTGCTAGAAAAAATTCTTAAAACAATCTAGCCCATTATTTATAATTTAAATCGATTTATTTTACATGCTTTTGAGCTCGTATAAATTCCGGATTATCTTTTAACTTACGATTCCTTTTGAATTTAGATATTCCCACAAGCAAAGTAAATATGCCAGCAATAATATATACACTATATGAGAGTTTTCCTTCATAAGCGACAAAGGCAAGACCAATAAACAATAAAACTATCGCAGCCACAAACCACGAAATCCACGAACAACCATAAGCAATCTCTGCCTTGCAATCACCACAAACAATCGCACCAAATTTTATGTCATCTTTGCCACAAAATGGACATGTTAAAAATTCTTGTTCTTCCATGTTATCCTTTCAGATTAAAATTTGCAATATCATACCCACCCCCCCCCCTTAAAAATTGCTTAAATTTGCAAATTTTAGCTGGTTTGGCTACCGTTTTTTCATAATACCAATCAGTTTATCAAATTTAGGAATTTGTAATAAATACAGAATTTATTGAAGCAATATTTTTATATCTCTTTTGTTTCAAAATTTTAACGCTTTCAAAAACTCGCTTTTAAAATCAGCCTTTGTTTGAATATCATAAATTTTCCCGTTAAATTCGAAGTGCAAATTCGCTGCATGTAGGCAAAGCCTAGAAGCTCCTGTTAAATTTATCCGCTCACACACGCTTAATTTCTCGTCCAAAATCGCTTCGAAAGTCGCCGTGTCAGTCCCGTAAAGCGGGTCGCCTAAAATTTTGTGTTTCACATGAAACAAATGCAACCGAATTTGATGTTGCCTACCGGTCAGTGGCACAGCCCTAACCAAAGTGGCATTTAAATTTTCAAAAATTTCCACAGGATAAATTTTGGTTATCGCCTTTTTGCCGTTTTCGCAAATTCGCATTTTTATAGCCACTTCGTCAGTTTCTAAACTCTCGCCTATTGGCTCATCGATTACAAATTCTCGCTCCACTCTCCCGCTCACCAAAGCAAAATATGATTTTTTCACCGCCCTATTTTCAAAAAGCGTTTTTAGCGCATTTAAACTAGCCAAATTTTTTGCGACCAGTATCACGCCGCTTGTCTCTTTATCTAGCCTATGCACGACCGCCGCAGAGCGACCATAAAGCGACCAAATTTCATCATAAAGCGAGTATTTGCAATGCCTGCCGTTTGGGTGAGAAAGCACTCCGCTAGGTTTGTCAAAAACAGCGAATTCTTCGCATTCAAAAATCGCGCGCGCTCCCTTCGGCTCACATTTATAATCTATCAAAAAAATCTCCCCATTTGCCACGCTGTTTTTTGCCATTACCGCACCAGAGCTATCTAGCACCCTGCCCTTATCACACAGCCTTTGAGCGCCTTTCATATCATAACCCAAACCCAGCAAAATCTCAAAAATCCGCCGACCTGCAAATTTGCCTAAACTAAATTTCTCATACGCCATATTAACTAACTTTTCAGCCCTTTTTTAATATAATTTCGGATTATATCAAATTTCAAATAAAGGCACAAAAATGGTAGAGCGATACGCACGAAAAATTATGAAAGACAAATGGACGCAGTTTGCCAAATACGACGCTTGGCTAAAAGTGGAATTAGCAGCAGTTAAGGCGTGGAACAAGCTTAGCTTTATCCCAGATAGCGACTGCGAAAAAATCTGCAAAAACGCTAAATTTAGCGTCGAACGCATAGATGAAATCGAAAAAACGACAAAGCACGATGTGATTGCGTTTTTAACCAGCGTGAGCGAGAGCTTGGGCGAAGAGAGCAGATTTGTGCATTATGGTATGACAAGTAGCGATTGTATCGATACGGCTGTGGCGTTGCAGATAAAAGATAGCTTGGATTTGATTATCGCTGACATCGAAGCCCTAAAAACAGCAATCAAAAATCAAGCGATGAAGCACAAAAATACGCTTATGGTAGGCAGAAGCCACGGAATTCACGGCGAACCGATAACTTTTGGCTTAGTTTTGGCGATTTGGCACGATGAGATAAATCGCGCATTGGAGCTGATAAAACACGCTTATGGCGTCATAAGTGTCGGTCAAATCAGCGGTGCAATGGGAAATTTCGCTCACGCTCCATTAGAGCTTGAAGAGCTAGTTTGCGAAAATTTGGGCTTAAAACCAGCCCCGGCATCAAACCAAGTCATACAAAGAGATCGCTACGCACAAGTGATGAACGCACTAGCGATTTTAGCTTCAAGCTGCGAGAAAATCGCCGTTGCGATCCGCCACTACCAAAGAACCGAAGTTTATGAGTGTGAAGAGTATTTCGCTCCCGGACAAAAAGGAAGCTCGGCAATGCCACACAAACGAAATCCGGTGCTTAGCGAAAATGTAACCGGGCTTTGCAGAGTTTTGCGAAGCTATGCGATCCCAGCAATGGAAAATGTGGCACTCTGGCACGAAAGAGACATTAGCCACAGCTCTGTTGAGAGATTTATACTGCCAGATGGCTTTGTAACGGCTGATTTTATGCTAAATCGCCTTGCAAATTTGATCGAAAACCTAGTCGTTTATCCTGAAAATATGATGAAAAATCTAAATTTAACAGGCGGACTAGTATTTTCACAAAGAGTTTTGCTAGAACTTCCTAAAAAGGGGCTATCACGCGAAGAAGCCTACAAAATCGTGCAAAGAAATGCGATGAAAGTTTGGGCGGATCTGCAAGAAGGCAAAAAAGCTATCGATGAAAATGGGCAAAGCCTGTATCTGCAAAATTTACTAGCCGACGACGACCTAAGAAAAGCTTTGAGCGAAGACGAAATAAAAGCGTGTTTTGATTACAGCTATTACACAAAAAATGTGGATAAAATTTTCGCTAGGGTGTTTGGGTAAGCTACAAGAGTAAAATTTAAAGGAGCCAGTATGAACGAGAGCAAACAAAGGGGTTTTTTTAGCGCACTTATAGAAGATGTTTTTTCTTTGATTTATTTGTTTATCATTGCTGCTATCTGCTTTCCGTTGTGGGAGGCGATTGCTATGAAGCATTTTCACGCCCCAAAACTCACTCTTTTGGAGTTTTTTGGGCTCTGCATTTTAGCTCGTTGTATTTTTGGATTAAAATTTTAAAAATTTAGCCCATTTTGGGCTAAATTTTCTGTCATAAAATCAAAAAATACCCAAATTTTCCCATAATAATTTAACTTAAAATTTAGCAAAACTCCAAAGCAAAATTTGGATAAATTTTCTTAAATCATAAGCTTTAAAAAGATACAATCGCACAATTATTTTTTCTTAGAAACGGACGCAAAAATGAAAGTAATTAAACGCAACGGTAGAACCGAAGAACTCGATATTTCAAAAATCAAAAAATTCACTGGGGACGCGGTAGCGGGGCTTGAAAATGTCAGCCTTAGCGAGCTAGAAGTCGATGCAAAAATTCAGTTTCGCGATATGATTACCACGGAGGAAATCCAGCAAACCCTTATCAAAACCGCCGTCGATAAAATCGACATAGACCGCCCAAACTGGACATTTGTGGCAGCGCGACTTTTCCTTTATGATTTGTATCACAAAGTATCGGGCTTCACCGGCTATCAATCGCTTCAAACCTACTTTGAGCGCGGTGAAAGCGAGGGGCGCATCATGCTAGGGCTAAAAGAAAAATACGACCTAGACGACTTAGACGCCTACATTAAGCCAGAGCGCGATTTGCAATTTACCTATCTTGGCATTAAAACGCTTTATGATCGCTATCTTATAAAAGACAGACAAGCAAAGCCGATTGAGCTTCCACAGCACATGTTTATGGCGATTGCTATGTTTTTGGCGCAAAATGAGCTAGACAGCCAAGGCTGGGCGAAAAAATTCTACGATTTAATAAGCAAATTTGAAGTCATGCTTGCCACTCCGACACTCTCAAACGCACGCACTACTCGCCACCAGCTTTCAAGCTGTTATGTAGGAAGCACGCCTGATAATATCGAAGGAATTTTTGATAGCTACAAAGAAATGGCGCTTTTATCAAAATTTGGTGGCGGTATCGGCTGGGACTGGTGCAAAGTCCGCGCAATGGGCGGCAGTATCGACGGACACAAAAACGCCGCAGGTGGCATAATACCTTTCCTAAAAATCACAAACGACATAGCCGTGGCTGTGGATCAACTAGGCACTAGAAAAGGCGCAATCGCCGTGTATATCGAGCCGTGGCACATGGATATAAACGACTTTTTGGATTTGCGTAAAAACTCAGGCGAAGAACGCCGCAGAGCGCATGAAATTTTCCCTGCTTTGTGGATAAACGATTTGTTTATGAAACGCCTAGCAAACAACGAAAAATGGACGCTTTTCGACCCTGTCGATGTGGCTGATTTGTGCGATGTGTGGGGCGAAGAATTTGAGCAAAAATATATCGCTTACGAAAACGACCCAAATATCAGCAAATCAACCGTTCTAGCAAAAGAGCTTTGGAAAAAAATCCTAACTAGCTATTTTGAGACAGGAATGCCGTTTTTGTGCTTCAAAGATAACGCAAACAGGGTTAATCCAAATTCGCACAAAGGCATTATTAGAAGCTCAAATTTATGCACCGAAATTTTCCAAAATACACAGCCAAATCACTACAAAACAAAAGTGATTTACGCTGACGGCACGGAAGAGCTATATGATGAAAATGAAGAAGTGGTCGTAAATGGCAAAATCACCAAAAAAGCCAAAAAGATCACGGCACTTGATACGATAAACGGCAAAGACATTTTCATCGTCGAAAAGGGCGTAGATGAGGGTGCAACGGCAGTTTGCAATCTCGCAAGCGTAAATTTAAGCAAAATTCACACCCAAGAAGACATAAAACGCGTCGTGCCAATCGCCGTGCGAATGCTAGATAATGTAATCGAGCTAAATTTTTACCCACACGCAAAGGTAAAACGCACGAATTTACGCTCTCGCGCCATAGGCTTAGGCGTAATGGGCGAAGCACAAATGCTTGCCGAAAAAGGCATTATTTGGGGAAGTTACGAGCATTTTGAGACAATCGATAAAATCATGGAAAACATAAGCTACAACGCCATTTACGCTTCATCAAATTTAGCCCTTGAAAAGGGCAAATACCCTGAATTTGAGGGCTCAAAATGGTCGCAAGGAATTTTCCCAATCGATTTAGCAAACGAAAATGCTAAAAAATTAGTCGGTCGCGGGGGACTTTTTGAAGATAATTCTTGCGACTGGGACGCACTTAGAGCAAAAGTCAAAAAAGACGGCATGAGAAACGGCTATTTAATGGCGATTGCGCCGACTTCATCGATTTCGATTTTAGTAGGCACAACGCAGACTATCGAGCCTGTGTATAAGCGAAAATGGTTTGAACACAACCTAAGCGGTATGATTCCTGTGGTCGTGCCAAATCTAAGCCCAGATACTTGGCAAGCCTATGTTCCGGCTTATGAGCTAGATCAAAGACTACTTATAAAAGCAGGTGCAATCCGCCAAAAATGGATAGATCAAGGGCAGAGCCTAAATATTTTTATCACGCTTGATAAGGCTAGCGGTAAGGTGCTAAATGACATTTACACCCTTGCGTGGGAGCTTGGCATTAAATCGACATATTATCTAAGAAGCGAAAGCCCATCGACTGATGATTTCAACTCCGATGTCGCAGACAGAAGTATCGAGTGCGAAGGTTGCCAATAACGCACAATTAAATTTATCTTTTGGCGAAATTTTAAAATTTCGCCAAATTTAGCCTAAATTTGCCATTTTTCCTTGAATTTATCTTTGTAAGACTGTCTTTTATCCTTGATTTTATCGTTCGTGTGCTTGGCGAGATTTTCAAGGTAAGCAGAGACGATTTGCAAAAGCATATTTGCTATCATTTTTTTGTCATCTTTTGCAACCGTTTTGTATTTTTGCAAAATTTGAGGCACCGCGAGTGGCAGGTTATGCGGGATTTGCGCGAAGGTATCGAGGCTGGTGGCATTAAATAGTTCAAAAACCGCCTCGATTGCGATTTTGCGCTGAGTGGCGGTAGTATTTTGCATAAAATCACTCAAAGTCTTATCAATAATCTTGCTCGAATTGCTAAGCCTCTCAGCGTAAATAAAATCCTCCCTGCCCACCTCCCAGCTAAAAATATCGTGCGCAAAGACAAGCTTGGCGTTAGATTGCACGATTTTTATGCTCTCTTTGTGGCTTAGCAGATTTCCGATAATGCTCTCATTTGGGATATATGTTTGGATTTTTGATAAAATTTCGCCACTCAAATTTTGCTCGTAAAATTCCGGCAAAAACCCCGGTCCGTCGTAGTTATAGACCTTTATTATGCGACCATGCACGCCGGGATTTGCCCTAAGCGCCGAGTAAATCGCCACATTTCCGCCCTTTGAGTGTCCACCGATTTTAAGGCGCGCATGCGGATATTTTTGCGCGATTTTTTCTAGATATTTAAGCCCTGAGATTTGGCAAGGAAGCTCTTTTAAAAACGCCATGTTAAAGTCCTCTTGCCAGCCCAAAATCGAATTATCCGTGCCGATAAACGATACGAAAATTTCTTCCTCGCCCAAATGAATACACAGCGCGCCAAACTGCCTGATTGCCTCTTTGTCGTTATCTCGCTCTATATCGCTTACGCGCAAATCCCCAAAACGCGCGCTTTGGGCTAAATTTAGCGCGAGTGTTTTATCACCCTCCCACAAAAACTCATCATCGCTTAAATTCGCCAAATTTTCGCAAATTTCACCCAAATTTCCGCCATTAAAAAGCGAAATTTTATGAAATGGCAAATACGAAAATCGCGCCAAAACAAGCGCGTCTAGCTCGTTAAATTTATGCTCGCTAAATTTCAAATCCCCGCGCCAAAAAAGATAGTCGTTGATATTTGCCATTTTACGCCCTAAATTCAGCTTGCAAGGCTAGTTTTGGGTCATAGCCTATGTTTTTCTCAAACTCGCTAAGCCTCATATGGATCGAGCGAAGTTCGGTTATCGTCGTCCAGTTCTCCGTAAATACGCTAAAACTTTGGCGCACTTTGTTAAAGGCATTTGCCGTTTGGATTAGCACGCCAAGCGTGATTACCTTGGTAAAAAGCCCTGGTCCCATGATGAGATATGGCACGATGACAAGGATTTGCGAGTAAGTGTGAAGCCAAGTATCAAAATACAAATAGTGCAAAAAGAGCTTATGGTAGTTAAATTTAAGCTTGTCAAAAAGCAAAATGAGCTTCTCCTCGCTTCCGTAATTCGCCTTGTCCTCCTCGGCAAAAACTAGCTCTTTTCGGAAGGCTGCTTCGACTTTTTGGTTGTTGTATTCTAGGCGTGGCAGGTAGCGTCCCACGAACCACGACACGCCAAGCCCGCCCACGCTCACAGCTAGCGCAATCCAAACAAGAGAGCCCGGAATATCCTTGATAAAGGGCAAATTTATCCCGCTACTTAGCCCCCATAAAATCGGAATAAACGCAAATAGCGTCATAAAGGCATAGACAATTCGCATGCCGACATCTTCGAGCGTTTTGGTGAAACGATAAATATCCTCTTGGATACGCTGCGAGCTACCCTCGATATCGCGCTCTACCCTACGCCAAAAGCCAATGTATGAAAATGTCATCGCCTCGCGCCATTTTAGCACCCATACGCGCGTGATATAGCGCTCAGAAACTGCCGCTGCTATAAACCACATCGCAAGCCACAAAAACAAAAGCATAGCCTCATAAAACTCGTCAATCGTGTGCTTGTCGATCTCGCCACCCATATCGTAAAACGCCCTATACCACTCGTTAAATTTGACATTTAAAATGGTTTGAAAAAGATTAATGCCGAGTATAAAAATTAGTCCGCCCCAAGCCAAAATTCGCCATTTTTTGCTTTTAAAAAACGATGAAAACATTACCTGCCTTTGTGAAATTTAATCCGTGATTTTACTGAAATTTATTAAATTTTGGAATTTTTGTAAAATTTAAATTAAATTTGTAATCTACATTATTAAATTTTAATTAAATTTTCGCTACTCTTTGCGATAAAATATCAAAAAGGAGTAAATCCCCTCCCCGCAAAAGTTGCAAATTTCAATTTGCCAGGCGCAGATTTGCGCAAAACTACAAAAAGGAAATACCATGAAAAAGTTTCTTTTGGCTTTGGCTGTCCTTGCGACAAGCGCATTTTCGTATTCGCTCGATGAGATTAGAGCGCGAGGTGAAATCCGTATCGGCGTGTATGACGCTGAACCGCCATTTGGCGAGCTTGTCAATGGTAAATTCGAGGGGTTCGAGGTCGAGCTTGCCGAAATTTTGGCAAAAAGGATTTTTGGCGAGAAACAAGGTCACATAAGCCTCATGGGCGTTACCAACGATGTGCGTTTTCCGCTTTTGCAAGAAAATAAAGCCGATATGATAGTTGCTGCTGTGTCTGTAACACCAGAGCGCGCCCATTTAGCTGACTTCACGGCTCCGTATTTTACTGTAAATTTGGGTCTTCTCACCAGAAAAGGTAGCGACATCAAATCCGTCTTGGATTTAAAAGGCAAAAAAATCGGCGCATTGCTTAAAACCACAGGCGAAGCATTTTTGAATAAAGAGGGGATTCCTATCACTCACTGCAACGACAGCGTCGATTGCTATAAAAAAGTCAAAAATGGCGAACTTGACGGCTATGTCAATAACAACCTTTTTGTCTATGCTTATCCGATTTTTGACCCCACAATGGAGGTCAAACTCTCAAACCTTGGCAACACCGTTTTTCTATCAATCGCAATCCAAAAAGGAAACACAAGTTTGCTTGAATTTTTAAACGAACAAATCATTGCTCTAAGCAAAGAGGGATTTTTCACAAAAGCCTATAACGAGACTTTCGAGCCGTTTTACAAGGGCACGATTGATAAAAAATACTTCCTACTCGACAATGTTTATAAATCGTTTTTCTAAAATTTTGGGCAAAATTTGCCCAAAATTCTACATTAAATTTTAAAATTTGCAAACCCCTCTAAAATTTCGCTCCATTTATCGCCGAAATCGTCGAACTATCCAGCGGGATATACGATACATTTTCGCTGTGTTTGAGCTCGCCTGCGTCCATTTTGAGGTATGGTTCGACCGCAGAGCCTTCTAGCACTCGCCCGCACAGCCCAGCGCGGTCAATCCGCACCTCCATAACGCTCATGCCATGGAAGATAAACTTCAAACAATCCCGTTTTTTCACGCGAAAAACGCTGTTTTTAAAATCCACGCTCGTCATGTCCTTGATATTGGTCGAATACCGCCCCTGCGTGAGATTATAGGCGATAACATCGCTAAGTGCGGTTTTTAGGTCGTTTTTGGCAGCCACGACCAAGGCATCATCTCTCGAAGCTTGTAAGCGTGGAAGCGCAACGCCAACCAAAATCCCAACAATCACAATCACAAAAACAAGCTCAACCATACTAAATGCTTTTTTCATAGAATTTCCTTTTGTTTTTTCGAGTATAGCATTTAATGATGAAATTTTGTAAATTTAGCTGTCATTGCGAGCCGTAGGCGAAGTCAATCCAGAAAATTTTTTAACCCTTAATTTGTCATTGCAAGGAGCAAAGCGACGAAGCAATCTACGAGTTCAAAATTCCTTACGCTAAATTCGCTGTCATTGCTAGCTTTCGTAGAAAACGAAACAATCCAGGGAAATCCATATAAATTTTGAAAATTTCGAAATCTCTCTAAATTTTACTGGATTGCTTCGCTTCGCTCGCAATGACAAATAGGGCAAATTTCACCAACAATGATAAAATTTACGAAATTTGAAATTCGGCGCAGTATTAAACGAGTGTGAAATTAAAAATAAAATGGTGGAGTTAAGCGGGATCGAACCGCCGACCTCTTGAATGCCATTCAAGCGCTCTCCCAGCTGAGCTATAACCCCAAAAAGCTCTGTAATTTTACACTTTTTAGCTTATAATGAATTTAAAAAAGAGAAATTTTGCAAATAAAATAAAATTTTAAGTTTTAATTTGCTAAAATCAGCTTTCGTTTTTGACGCGGGAATAGCTCAGTGGTAGAGCGCAACCTTGCCATGGTTGATGTCGCGAGTTCGACTCTCGTTTCCCGCTCCATGATTTTGTATGTGTTGAAAATGTGCCCGGATGGCGGAATTGGTAGACGCAAGGGACTTAAAATCCCTCGGAATTTTTTCTTCCGTGCCGGTTCAAGTCCGGCTCCGGGCACCACCAAAAACGGCTTAGTGTGGCGACATAGCCAAGCGGTAAGGCATGGGCCTGCAAAGCCTTGATCCCCGGTTCGAATCCGGGTGTCGCTTCCAAAACAACAAGGAGAGTCTATGAAATATATAGTTACGATACTTTTAGTTTTGGCGTTTAGCGGGTGTTCAAACACATGGCAAGGCGTGAAACAAGACTCAAAAAACGCTGGTCAATGGACGAAGGAAAAAGTTCATAACGGCGCAGAGTGGGTCAGCGAAAAAACAGAATAATTCTATCGGGAGATGGCTGAGCGGTCGAAAGCGGCGGTCTTGAAAACCGTTGAGGGTAACACCTCCTGGGGTTCGAATCCCTATCTCCCGGCCACTTTTTTTAAATCCTTTTAAATTTTTGTTGTGAATTTTGGAGAAATTATAAAATTTTGCAAATTTAGCATGGAATTTTATTTGTATTTCGCGCCATTACGAGCAAAATTTTATTTAATTTGTCATTGCGAGCGAGTGTAACGAGCGTGGCAATCCAGTAAAATTTATAGCGAATTTAAAATTTTAAGAACTGAAATTTATCTGAATTTCTCTGGATTGCTTCGGCGCTATCACGCCTCGCTATGACAGCAAATTTAGCGCAAGGAATTTTAAACTCGTAGATTGCTTCGCTTTCTACGAAAGCTCGCAATGACAGACCCAGCGAATTTCGCCCTAAAACATCTTCTCGCCTCTGCCCCACAGCGGGATTGGGTGAAATGTCACATACACCTCATCAGGGTTTATGCCAAAGCCACGCAACGCCTCGCTCACAAGCCTAACGCAAACCTCGCATTTTGACTTCTCTACGCTAGTTCCTAGCAGCGAGATTGCGATATACGCGCCGTTTGCAACCGTATTTTGTGCGATAAAAAGCGCCTTGTCGCACTCTATCGCGCTCATTATGCTCTCACTTTTTTTACCAAACGCCTCGCTTACAGCCTTGCAAAGCGAACCCGCCAGATTTGCGCGTGTTTTTTCGTCAAATTTCGCACTAAATTTCGCATCGATATACGGCATAAAAACCCCTTAAATTTTAAATTTTCCCGCTTCGTAAATTTCAAATTTTGCGCCGAATTTTAAAATTCGGGCGCAGTATTACAAGCCCACGAAGCGGAATTTTAAATTCCACTATTTTACATTAAATAGCCAGCTTGGCTTAATCCCCTCGCGCAAAACGCCGTCAGTGTCGGTGTATTGCTCCAAAGAGCCTGCTTTGACCTGGATACAAAGGAATCTGATCGCCTCATCGCCAGCGCTGATACAGCGTTCGCCGCTTGGGTCGATTTTGAAAATATCGCCCTTTTTGATTGCGATTTCTTCGCCGTCGATGAAAAGCTTGCCACTGCCTTCCAGCACGATATAAACCTCTTCGTTTTGGACATGCGCATGCACGAAAGGCACGCTAATGCCCGCCGGCAGGGTGTTTAAGCTAATCTCGCAACCGCTTAGACCCAAAAGCTCTTTAAACTCGACGCGCTCGTTGCTATCGAGTCTTGCAAAAGTGTAGTTTTTCATTTTTTCTCCTTAAATAAGATTATTTTAAAATTTCAAGATCGATTAAAAGCCCCGCAAGCCCCTCTCCTGCGACATCGTTTGTGATTTTGCCATTTTCGTCAAAATAGTAAAAATTCATCGTGCTAAACGAAAATTTCGCTCCGTCCGCCTTTTTGCCATAAAATTCGCCCCTCTCGTGTGTGCCGCTACACTCCCACAAAACAGCCACCACAGCGTCGTTTGCGACGATATCTTTGATTTGCCATTTGATATCAGGGAAGCTTTGCCTCATGAAATTTACCACAGAAATATACCCTGCGCCGCCATAAAGCGGGTCTTTGGAAACTGGGGTGAAAAATGTAGCGTTTTGGTTTATTAGCTTCTCTGCCAAGGCGATATCAGCGGTATTTATGGCGGTTTGGAAGTGCGCCATAGCCTCTTTGTTACACTCGGATTTGGCCCTGCTTTGGTAGCAAATTTGGTTAAAATTTGGCTCTAAATTTTGGCTCAAATTTGAATTAGCGCATAAAATTTGACCCACCAAAACAGCAAAAATCGCAAATTTTTTCATAAATTTTCCTTATTTCTAAATTCTAATATCAAATTTAACCCCAAATTTGGGGTTAAATTTTATTTCTCGCCCTCTTTTGGCTTGGTGATTTTATCGACAAGCTGTTTTCCTAGCTCGCTTTGGGCTAGTCCTTCTAGCATGGAGGCGATTTTTGTGCCACCACTCGTGCTTAGCACGCTACCAAGCGAATTTAGCCCCTCGCTTACATTGCCGTTGTTTGCGATGATTTTTAGATCAGCGCTAGTTAGGGCTTTGGCCTGCTCTAAGCCGATGTCGCGGTTAGCCTTGATTTGCTCGATTGAGATTAGATATGTTTGATAGCCCTCGTTTTCGCCGATTTCGCGCGCTAGCTCGATTTGCGCATTGACAGGGGCTAGCTCTTTCAATCTCAAAGCCTCAGCCTCAGCAGAACCGATTTTTGCGATACCTTGGCTCTCTTTGTCTTTGATTTCCAAAAGCGCAGCCGCCTCCAAAAACTGCTTTTCTTTATCGCCTTGCGCGATTAGGATTTGGTTTTCTTTTTGGGCTTCGGCTTCCTTGATTTTGGCTGTTTTCTTAGCCTCTGCGTCGATTTCGATTTTGCGCTGTTCTTGCTCAGCTTGGACGATTTCTACTTGCTTTTTAATCTCTGCTTTTTTGACATCTTGGACGCGCACGACCTCCATTGCCTTTTCTTGGGTGATTTTTTCCTGCTCTTTTACCACTTGTTTGGCTTGTTCTTTGCTGATTGCGACCTCGCGCTCTTGCTCGACGGTTTTAAGGCCTACGAGTTTTAGAGCTTCTTGCTCTTTGATCTCGGTTTCTCTTTTGGCTTCGATTTCAGCGATTTGGGCGCGTTTGCGGTTTTCGGCGACCTCGACACGGCTGTCTTTTTCGATAGCAGATTTTTTCTTTTCCATTATGTTGAAAATGACCTTTTCGCCATCTTTGTCTTTAATATCCATTAATTCGATATTTTTCACAGGCGCAATGCCCCAGTTTTCGAGCTGAGATTGAACCGAAACGGTGAAATCCTCGCCTAGGGCTGAGCGGATTGTGAGAATTTCTTCGAGCTCTCGTTTGGCTAAAATCGAGCGGATTGAGCCTTGGATAATATCTGTGAGTTGCTTTTTGAGATCGTCGAAGTCTTTGACCCTTTGGGCGGCTAAATTCGAATCAGCAATGCGGAAAAACGCCGTGATATCCACGACAAATGGTAGCCTACCCACATCGTAAGCCTCGTAAGCCTCGATTTTGATACTAAATACTGAAACTGGCAAAATTATCTTGCTAACGCCTAAAATCGGCACCCAGCCTGGGAAATTATAATACACATTTCCATTTCCAGTGTCTTTGCCAAAACTTTGCGTTTTGCGCGCACTTTGGACAATATGAACCTCGTTGGTCTCAACCACCGTCCTAAAATACATCGCCGCAAGCACGCAGATAACCACGATAGCGACCAAACCGCCACCAAATCCAATCAAAACAGGCGAAAACATCACCCCTCCTTATAATAAAATTTAAGGCGCAATTATAAGCAAAATTTGATTTAAATAAAATTTATTCTGTAATTTGCATTCTGGCAGACAGGAAGGGATTCGAACCCTCGGAGGCTTGCACCTCACACGCGTTCCAGGCGTGCTCCTTCGACCACTCGGACACCTGTCTAAAAAGGTTTGGATTATAACTAAAATTTTAAATTTGAAGCTGAAATTTGAAAATTTGCGGAATTTTAAAATTCCGCAAATTTTACCTAAATATCCTATCTATCGGCACAGCAGACATATCAGGCGCAGTATCGGCATCAGCTCCTAAAATCTCTTTTAACTCCTCGTCGCTTATGCTAAATCCCCCGCCAAGCGCCTTGTAAGCATTTACGCTAGCTTCTAGCTCTTCTAAATCAGCGCCTACTTTGGCAAGTTCTGTGTTTAAAAGATTGCGTTGCGCGTCTAGGAATTCTAAATGGCTAGAATACCCAGCGTTATAAAGCTCGGTCGCGTCTTTGTAAATTTTGCGTTGCGAGCTTAGCAAATCGCTCATCGCTTTTTTGCGTTCTTTTGCGTTTTTAAGCGTAGTTAGGGCGTCTTTGACATCGCCAAGAGCCGTTTTTAGCGCCTTGTCATAAGCGATAAAAGATGAGTTTTGATCGACATTTGCGATATCGACCCTCTTTTTAGTTCGCCCAAAATCAAGCAAAGGTCCCACGAGTGAGCCACCGATACTCCACGAGCTAGTAGTCGAGCTAATCAATCTATCAAAATCGCTACTTGCATAGCCAAACGCCCCAGTTAGCGAGATAGTCGGGAAATACCCTGCCTTGGCAACGCCGACTAGGAAATTGCTAGCGCGCAAATCCTCCAAAGCCTTTGCCACATCTGGACGATGAAGCAAAACATCGCTTGGCACGCCACTTGGGATTTGTGGAGCATTAGGAAGTTTTGCGGCTGTGAGGATTTGCGGA
The DNA here is from genome assembly GCF_027737405.1 of Campylobacter sp. VBCF_04 NA7. Taxonomy (NCBI): domain Bacteria; kingdom Pseudomonadati; phylum Campylobacterota; class Epsilonproteobacteria; order Campylobacterales; family Campylobacteraceae; genus Campylobacter; species Campylobacter sp. VBCF_04 NA7. The sequence goes on along the minus strand of NZ_JAOVTT010000002.1, from coordinate 43,037 downwards.
TTTACGACCCCGTCGTAGCTTTTGCCGGCTAAAATCGCAAGCGAGGTTTGCACCTGAGAAATTTGGTTTTGCACGGCGATTAGGCTTGCTTTGGCATTTTGCACAGCCGCACTTGCTTGACTAAGTGTGATTTGATTTATCGCGCCAGCTTCTAGCTCTTTTTTGCGGTAATTTTGCGTCTGCTCGTAGCTTTTAAGCGATTTAGTTAGAATTCTTTCTTGCTCTTTTAGGGATAAAAGCGCGAAATACGAGCTTGCAACAGCGCTAGTGATTGTGTTTTTGGCTGTTTCATAATCGTATTTAGTCCCCATATACTGCGCCGCGCTAGCGCCCACGCTGTTTCGCACCCTACCCCAAAAATCAATCTCATAGCTAAGTGGCGCCGAAATCGCGTAAGAAGCGTGAGAATTTGAATCAGGCATATTAGCATAATTATTCTGGCGCATTGCAGAGCCTGAAATTCCGATATTTGGTAGATATTCAAGCTTGCTTAGACCCAAATTTAGCCTTGCGCGCTCGATATTATTTAAAGCTAGCATTAAATCAGAATTATTCGCCAAAGCACTATCAATTAGCGCATTTAGCTGGGTGTCATTGTAGCTTTTCCACCACATTTGGCTCACATTTGTCGCCTCGTATCCAGATCTATACTCGATATGGCGAGTAGGCATATCAGGCTTAAAGCTGCAACCACTAATCAGTGCGCCAGTTAAAATTCCTAGTAAAATTTTAGTTTTCATCTTTTTCCTCTGATTTTATTTTTCGCTTATCTAGCCACGCATTAAAGCTCTCTAATAGGTAGAAAAATAGTGGCACGAAGAAAATCGCTATCGTCGAAGCAGCCAAAATTCCACCAAGCACGCCAGTTCCTAGCGCGTGACGGCTAGCAGAACCTGCTCCTGTGGCAAGTACCATAGGCAAAACGCCAAGACCAAAAGCCAAAGATGTCATAACAATCGGTCTAAAACGCATTTTTGCAGCACTAATTGCCGCTTCTGCGATACTTTTTCCGCCGTGTTGATACTCTTGCATAGCAAATTCGACGATTAAGATCGCATTTTTTGCCGCAAGTCCGATAAGCAAAATAAGTCCGATTTGAAAATATATATCGTTATTTAATCCCCTAGCCCATGTGAATAAAAGCGCACCAAACACGCTAAATGGCACGGCTGTAAGAACAGCCATTGGCATTAGCCACCTCTCATACTGCGCCGCTAAGATCAAAAATACAAACAAAAGTCCAAACGCAAATGCCTTTGCGCCAGTTCCTGCTGCATTTACCTCTTGATAAGCCGTGCCTGACCAGCCAAGAGTGTATCCAGTAGGGAATTCGCCAAGAATCGTATCTCTAATAGCATCAATCGCCTGACCAGAAGTATATCCAGGGGCAGGATCGCCCATAAGTCTAGCTGCTGGGAAGCCATTGAAACGATCGACGATATCAGGGCCTTTGGCGCGTTCTAAATTTACAACCGAATCAAGCGAAACCAAATTTCCACTAGCTGAGCGCACATAAAGCGTCCTTAAATCATTTGGTGTATCGCGGAAGAGTTGTTCTGCTCTCATATAGACGCGATATGTCTTACCCAAAAGGTTAAAATCGTTTATGTAGTATTGTCCGATAGTCGAATTTATCGTCGTAAAAATATCAGGGATTGAAATTCCAAGCATTTTGATTTTTTCTCTATCTAGACTTAGATTGTATTGCGGGAAATTTACATCTAGCGTAGAGCGGACATTTTGCAAAGCTGGATTTTGCGAAGCTTTGGCGACTATTCGCGCCATATCATCGGCGATTTGTTGATAGTTTTTGCCCGTAGTATTTTCTGCATACACTTCAAATCCACCAGTCATTGATAGACCGTTGATCGGAGGTGGGGTTAGGGCAAAGGTCATCGCGCTTCTATCCATGACAAAAAGCTGTCCAGTTAGCGCGTTTGCGATTGATTGGGCTGATTGGTTTGCCTCAGGGCGGACTTCCCAAGGTTTGAGTTTAGAGAAAAATACGCCTGAATTTTCCCTAGCACCACCTGCCATCATATCAAATCCCGCGATTGTGGTGATTGCTTCGACATTTGGGTTTTGCGAAAGTGCGCCACGCAAGAAATCCATGTGTTTTTCAGTAGCTACCAAAGGTCTAGCTGATGGAAGTGTCGAAAAGCCCATTACATAGCCTTTATCTTCGGCTGGCACAAGTCCGCCAGGAGTAATTTTAAATAACTCTAACATCACAAAAATGATAATTCCCACAAGGCACAAAGACAAAATCACATGGCGCAAAATTTTTGCAACACCTGCTGAGAAAAGGCGGGTTGAAAAATCGAAAAATTCGTTAAATTTACGCACTAACCAAAACGGCTCGGCCTCTTTTTTACGAAGCAAAAGCGCACACAGCGCAGGGGTTAGAGTAAGGGCGACAAATCCGGAGAAAACCACAGATGAGACAAGTGTGAGCGCGAATTGTCTTTGGATAACGCCGACAAAGCCCTCCATAAAAGCAACCGGCACGAAAACCGCCGCCAAAACAAGCACGATTGAAATTACCGGACTTACAATCTCGTCCATTGCCTTAATCGTAGCCTCTTTGACGCTTAAATTTCGCTCTTCGTGCAAAATTCTCTCCACATTTTCGATAACGATAATAGCGTCATCGACGACGATACCGATAGCCAAAACTAGGGCGAAAAGGGTAATTAAATTTATCGAAAATCCAAAAGCGTAAATTCCGATAAACGCTCCACAAATCGATACTGGCACCGCTAGCATTGGAATAATCGTCGCACGGAAATTTCCTAAGAACATATAAATAACCAAAACGACCAAAATCATCGCTTCAATAAAAGTATGAATAACCTCTTCGATAGAGACCTTTACGAATTCTGTCGTGTCGTATCCGTTGCTATAAGTCAACGCGCCTGGGAAATTTTGCTTTAACTGCTCCAAACGCGCAGTTACGGCATCAAGCGTAGCAATGGCGTTTGCGCCGTTTTGTTGATAGATAAAAACTGGCGTCGCGTCGTATCCTTGGTATTTACCATTGATGATAAGGCTCTCAGCCCCAAGCTCGACCCTAGCGACATCTTTTACACGCAAAAATTTACCATCATCACTGGCTCTAATGATTACATTTTCGAACTCTTCGACCGTTTTCAAACGCCCCTCTGGCTGGATTGCATAGACATAAGGGTTACCCAAATCGTTTGGTTGCTCGCCTAGCTTTCCGGCTGGGTATTGGCTGTTTTGCTCTCTAATGGCTGCGATTATGTCAGATGATACGACATTATGTTTAGCCATAAGTCCTGGATTTACCCAAATTCTCATTGAGTAATCCTTCGTGCCAAGAGCCTGTGCGTCGCCCACACCGCTAACGCGTTTTAACTCATCGACGACATTAATGCTGACATAGTTTTGGATATCAAGCGGGCTCATTTGACCTGTTGGGTCATAAAAGAAAAACGCAGAAAGTATAGATGATGAACGCTCCGTAACGCTAACGCCCATTCTTTGCACTTCGGCCGGAAGCGTTGTTAGGGCTGGATTTACTCTGTTATTTACATTTACGAGTGCTTCTTGCGGATCGGTTCCGACCTTGAAAAACACGCTGATATTTGCCCTACCTGACGAGCTAGACGATGAACTCATATAAATCATATCATCGACGCCGTTGATTGCGTTTTCTAGTGGCGAAGCGACGGTATCTGAGATAGTCTGCGCGTCTGCGCCACTATATGTGGCTGTAACTGAAATTTGAGGCGGGGTGAGTTGCGGGTATTCCTCCACAGGGGCGATAAATAGGCAAATCGTTCCAGCAATAACGATAATAATCGAAATAACGCTTGCGAAAACTGGGCGATTGATAAAAAATTTAGAAAACATACTTGCCTACCTAGCCTTTGTCGCGTCTGTTTCTGGCGGAAGCGGGGTTACCTTGGCGCCGACTTGAATTTTTGAAAAATTATCCAAAACAATCAAATCGCCCTCGCTCAAACCCTCTGAAATGGTCATCGTCGTAGAATCCTGCGCTATAACTTTTACGATTTTTTTAGCCACGGTATTGTTTGCATCTACGACATAAACGATAGAGTTGCTTAAATCTTGCAAAACTGCGATTTGCGGAATCTGAAAGCCATCTTTTTGCACGAAACCATCGACTGAAATTCTAGTGTAAATTCCTGGTTGAATTTCATAATTTAGGTTATTAAATTGCGCTTTGGCACTCACGCTCGCAGTCGCGCTATCTACGACGCTATCGATGAAAACCACATTTCCTTCATAAATTTTGTCATTAAAAGAAATTGTAGCCTTTGTGTTTTTCATATACCAATCGCTGCTGGCTAAATTTCTATCAATTTTCATCTTATCGGTATCAGAAATCCCAAATTTCACATAAATTGGATTTAGTTTTGTAAGCCTGACTAGATTTTCGCCTACGCCCACAAACGAGCCAGTATCTTTTTGCGTATCGCCTACAATGCCGTCAAATGGGGCTTTGACAAGGGCATTATCAAGGTCGATTTTCGCACTTTCGAAATTTGCCTTAGCCACTTCGTAAGCTGATTTTGCGCCGTCAAATTCGCGCGCTGAAATGGTATTGCTCGCCTTTAATTTCCTAGCGCGCTCGTAATCTGCGCTGGCGTTGTTTAGGCTAGCTTTCGCGCTATTAAAAATCGCTTGGTAGCGAGATTTGTCGATTTCATAGAGCCCCTCGCCCTTTTCTACGCGCACACCAGGGGTGAAAAGCTGTTTTTCTATCGTGCCAGAAACCTGCGATTTTAGCGTTACATCTAAATCGCTCGCGGTTTCGCCGTTAAATTTTAGTGCGATTGGAACATCGGATTTTTGGGCTTTAAAAACAGCTACTTGAAGCGGTGGCATACCGCCAGCGCCCTTGGCGCCTGCTCCTGCGCCCTCTTCTTTTTTTTCGAAATACGAACATCCGCTAAGCAGTGCTAGCGTCGCAATTAGTGAGAAAATTTTCTTCATACAAACCTCGGTTATTAAATTTTAATAATTAAAGTAAAAAGCTGTCGATTTTATCCAAATTCTGCATAACAAATTATTAACACAAAAGTAAATGAAAATTTAATATTTCTAAATTTTTCACATTTTTTGTGACAAAATCACGGAAAATTTTAATCTAACTTATAAAATTTCGATAAATTTTTAATTTAATATTACTAAATTTTGTTACAATTTTTTTTTGCAACAATTTCATTTTTAAGGAGATATCATGAAATTACTTACTTCATCATTACTAGCGGCTGCTTGCACATGCGCATTTGCCCTAGATTTACCACAAAACAAGGTCGTAGATGTCGAGTGGCTAAAAGCAAATTTGGCTGATAAAGACCTAGTTTTAATCGACCTTCAAGAAGGCGAAGGATACGGCGCAGGTCATATCAAAGGTGCAGTTGCTTGGAAAGAGGCTGATTTTAGAGAGGCAAGAGGCGAAATGCCAGGATTTATCGCTTCTCCGACTACGGTTGAGAGATTATTTCAAAAAAGCGGTATCAAAGATACTAGCGCGGTAGTTTTCTACAACGACGCAAAAGCCGCTCCTGATTATACACTTTCAACTTTGGCTCTATTCGTATCTGAATACTACGGCCTTACAAACACAGCGATTTTAAACGGCGGAATTGATGCTTGGAAAAAAGCTGGTGGCGAGCTAAGCACAGAGGCCGCCACACCAGAAAAAAGCGATTTTAAAATCACTAAATTTAACAAAGACATCGTTGCGACTGCTTACGATATCGACGAGGCTGTGGTTACAAACAGCGTAGCGCTAATTGACGGCAGAATCGAAGCTCAATACTCTGGCGAAAAAGCTCACCCAAAAGCAGCCAAAGCAGGACACTTAGAGGGCGTTGATGGAAATATCTTTATCGGCAAACTTGCCAAAGAAAATGACGGCGTTTTTTATATCAACACCGATAAAGAAGCTGTTGGCGAGCTATTTAAAACAGCTGGTCTAGATCCAAACGCACCACAAATTTGGTATTGCAACACAGGCTGGCATGCAAGCGGCGGCTGGTTTGCGACAAAATACATCATGGGAAATGACAAAGTCAAAAACTACGAAGCAAGCATGGTCGAGTATTCGAACTTGCCAAAAAGAAAAGTGCTAAAAGGCGATGAAAAATAATCAAATTTCGATTGATTGCCTAGACTTATGCGCCGACCTGCTCGCCTTTCCAGCGGAGGGTTGGCGCGAGAAATACTGCGCGCTTGGCGAATTTGCAAACGGCGGATTCGCCAAGCGCTTCAATAAATTTTCAAATTTCAAATTTAACGATTTAAAAACGCCAAATTTAGACGAAATTATCAGCAATTACATTTTTTATTTTGATTTAAACTCAGCCAAATTCGGCACTTCGCTTCTAGCCGGGGTTTGGTTAGATAAAAAAATGTTTGGCGAGAGTTACAATGAAATTTGCAAATTTTATGAAATTTGTGGTTTTGTGGTGGAAAAAAACTGCGACCACGCCTCAAATTTACTCGCATTTTGCGCGATTTTAGCAGAGCAGGGCGAGTGGGAGAAATTTTTGAAATTTACTAAATTTTTGGACTTTTTAGAGCCTTTGAGTAAAAATTTAGCAAATTTTAAAAATTTAAAAGAATTTGAGTTTATTTTAAATTTTGCCAAATTTTTAATATCAAATTTAAAGGAGCAAAGATGACAAAAGTCGCCAAAACCCCGAAATTTGGGCTTCTTTTTCTATCGCTTGCGCTGTGCGCAGTGGGGCTCGTGGGGATTTGTAGCGTGTTTTTAAATGGCCAAGAGGCTAGCTACAATGTCAGCCGTGAGGTTCCGCTTGGGCTTTTGCTTATGGGATATGCCTTTTTTGTGGGCATTAGCGTGGGAGTTGCCACAATCGCTACGGCTGATCATCTCTTTGGATTTCACGCATTTTCTAAAATTTCACGCCACTTACAGCTTTTGGCTATTAGTGCGCTTTTAGCGGCATTTTGGCTGATTTTTTGGGAGCTTGGAAGCCCTTTTAAACTGCAAGTTTTGCGCTTCGTGCGATATTACTTTAATTTCGCGGTAGAAAGCCCGATTTGGTGGATGAGTACTTTTTATCTCATCGAAACTCCGCTTTTGATAATCGAGCTAATTTTAATGCTAAAAGGCGACGAAAAATCAAGTTTCCTAGCAGGAATCGTCGCATTTATAATGGGAATAGTCGCTTTTAGCACACTTTCAATGGTCTTTGCCGTAAATTCAGCCAGACCGATTTGGAATACGCCAAGCTTTACTATTTCATTTATTTTTGGAGCTTTGATTTGTGGTATAAGCGTGATTTTTGTCTTTGTAAATTTAAGCAAAAAAGCCCTAAACGAGCGAATTTTGAGAAATTTGAATATTTTTATGTTTTTGCTACTTTTGGCTGTTTTATTTATAAATTTTTGGAACGCGGTAATTTCAAGCTATGGCGCAGGAAGTTATTTGGCAAAAAATTTCGAAGTTTTTACAAACGGAAATTTGTCATTTAATTTCTATTTTTTTGAAATTTGCATTGGAATTTTGCTTCCGATGATTTTGCTTATTTTGTCTAAATTTAACAATCTCAAATTTAGCGTAATTGCTGGAATTTTAGCCATTATCGGCGTATTTTTTGCTAGGTTTGACGGCATTATTGGCGGTCAGCTTGTGAGAGTAGAGAGCGAATTTTTAGGCAAAATCGAGTTTGGCTCATACTGCCCAAGCGTGGCAGAAATCACGATTTTTATATCAGGCATTGGCGTAATGCTCTTTATTTACGCACTTGGAAAAACATTTTTAAATTTGGAGAGTGAAAAATGAGAGAGCTTAAAATAACAAGACGAAATTTCCTAAAAATGGCTTCTAGTGTCGCAGTTGCCAGCACAGCAGGTATCACAGGGCTTCCAAATCCACTTCTGGCTGGGACGCACAAAAACTCGCCCGAGCTTTCAAATTTATTAGAATACGATGAGGGCGTAAAAACTCCAAATTACTGCGAAATGTGCTTTTGGAATTGTGGCGTAAATGTTTTTACAAGGGACGGCAAAATCCACAAAATCGAAGGAAACAAACTAAATCCATACAATTACGGCACGATTTGCGCTAAGGGAAATGCAGGGGTTTATTCTACTTACGATCCAGATCGCTTAAAATACCCGATGATTAGAGTCGGCAAACGGGGCGAAGGCAAATGGAAAAAGGTCAGCTGGGACGAAGCGTTTGATTTCGTGCATGAAAATTTAGAAAAAATCATCGACAAATACGGCGCAAAAAGCATTGCAGCTTTTGCTCATGGAAGCTGTTCGAGCTATTTTCATAAATTTGCTAGCTTGCTTGGCACTCCAAATGTAAGCTACGCTTCATTTTCTGAGTGTCGTGGCAGTAGAGCGATTGGCTGGTCTTTGACATTTGGCGGTGGCGGTATCGGGGGTCATGAAAACTACGACATGGCAAACACCAAATATATGATTTTATTTGGCAGAAATATGGCAGGAGCGATTCAGGTTAGAGAAGCAAGGGATTTTATGGAAGGCCTAGCAAATGGCGCAAAACTCGTCTATGTAGATCCACGCCAGAGCGAAAGTGCGATTAGAGCGCACAAATGGCTTCGCATAAAACCGGGGTGCGATATGGCACTAGCACTAGCGCTAATCCATGTCATAATTAGAGATAATCTAGCAAATATGGAATTTATCAATAAATACTGCTACGGCTTTGATAAACTAGCCCGCCATGTCAAACAATACACGCCAAAATGGGCAGAAGAAATTTGCGGTATAAAAGCCGAAGAGATAGAAGAAGTAGCGTGGGAATTTGCCAAATTTGCCCCGCATGTCCTAGCTATCGCACCGCGTAGATTTTCAAGATACGCAAACGACACGCAAACAGCAAGAGCGATTGCGATATTAAATGCGATTATGGGAAATTACGGCGTAAAGGGTGGCACTTGGGTAAATCAAAGTATAAATTTAGCCAAGCTCCCAAAAGATGATGACGCACCGGCTGTAAAAGAGCCAAGGGCTGACGGCGTTGGCACAAGGTGGCCGTTTAATCCGCCAAATTTAGGGCTAAGTGGCGAAATTTATCGCGCGACTTTAAGCGAACAGCCATATCCGATAAAAGCGTGGCTGACTTACGATACAAATCCGCTAGGACATACGGCAGTCGAAGCAAACGGCGTTATGAAATCAATCGAAAAGCTAGATTTTATTATGTCGATAGATACGCAGATGAACGATTTTTGCGCATATTGCGATATAGTTTTGCCTGAAAGCACATATTTAGAAAAAGACGACGGGCCATATATCCAAAAATACGATGTGCCGTTTGTGGCCGTAAGAAAGGCAGCGATTAAGCCGCTACACGATACTAAGCATGTTTTTGACATAGTGCGTGGGATTTGCAAACGCTTTGATATGGACGAGTATTTTACCATTTCGCCAAGCGATGCGATAAATAATTTCGTAAATTCACTCAGCCCCGAAGATAAAGCTAAATTTGAAAAAGACGGCATTTTGTGCGATTATTTAGCCGATGCGTATCCGCAAAGTAGCGGTAAGCCACTAAGTTTCCCGACAAGCACAGGCAAAATTCATCTATACAACCCAGATATGGAAAAAATGTATGAAAAATACGGCGATGTTTGTGCGCCACTGCCTACTTGGGTAGCCCCGCCACAGCCAAAAGAAGGCGAGCTTAGACTGCTTTTTGGTAGGGGTCCAGCACACTCGCATGCAAGAAGCCAAAATAACAAGCTCTTACTCGAACTTGAAGATGATAGCCCGATTTGGATAAATCCTAATGATGCTGCAAATTTAGGTTTAAAAACTAGCGATAAAGTCATAATGATAAATGCTAAAACAGGGCTTAAATCAAAACCGCAAAATATAAAAATCACAAAGCGAATAACTGAGGGAAATGTCTTTATTCACCACGGCTTTGGGCATGTTAGCAAAGAGTGGAGCAACGGATTTGACAAGGGCATTAGCGATGTTTATTTTTGTAGTAATAGCGTCGATCCTGTTAGTGGTTGTAGCGGCTTAAACAACGGCTTTGTTAGACTTGAAAGGGCGTAAGATGAACTCACTAATAAATAAAAATCACAAAAAAGAAAAAAACCTAGCTATGGTGATTATCGGCGATCGCTGTATCGGGTGCGATGCGTGTTATGTAGCGTGTAAAACCGAGTGGGAAGTGCCGCTTTTCAAAGAAGCGTATCGCACAAGGGTTTTTGAAGTCGAAAACGAAGACAACGCAGGAAATCCGATTTTAAATTTCTTGCCTGTGCTTTGTAATCACTGCGAAAATTCCCCGTGCGTGGCAGTTTGCCCGACAGAAGCTAGTTTCAAGCGTGAAAAAGACGGCATCGTCATCGTCGATCCATCCCTTTGCATAGGTTGCAAGGCGTGTATGGTAGCCTGTCCGTATAATGCCAGATATTACGATGAACACAAACAAAGTGTCGATAAATGCACATTTTGCGCCCCAAGAGTGGATAAAGGTTTGCTTCCGGCTTGCGTAACCACCTGCGTGGGAAAATCGCGAAATTTTGGCGATTTAAATGACCCTAATAGTGATGTTTCGCAAATTTTGGCTAAGGCCACAAGTATAACTCGCTTAAAAGAGAGCGACGGACTTGAACCAAATGTCTATTATGTAACGATAAATTCATAGGAGAAAATGATGAAAAAGATAATTTTAAGCATGGTTTTACTTTGCAGTTTTGGTTTTGCGGAGAATTTGCAAAGCTACAATACTTCAAAAGCGCAGGCGGAACATTTTGTAAATTTATCACGCGAAGCTGTGGCAAAAAATAATCTCACACTTGCTAGGGCTTACGCAAAAAAGGCGATTCAAGCAGACGCTTACAACAAAAAAGCATGGGAAAGCTATGATGATGTTATTCAGCGCCTAGCCGATGAAGGTATGATAGACGAATTTGGCGCCAAAGCCGATGAAAGCGAAGCCGCCGCACCAAAAGCAAGTGGCGCACCAGCGCAGTTTGAGGGTTGCTAGTGAGAAGAATTTGCGAAATTTTAAAAGGGCTAAATTTTAAAATTTTCGCAAATTTTGCCATTTTGTTTTTTTCGCTAAGTGCATTTTCGCAGATAAACTCATGCACCGCTTGCCACGAAAATTACGGCTCACTAAGCCCCTCACACGATGAGGTTGCCTGTCAGAGCTGCCATGGGGGCAACGAGATTGCTAGCGAAAAATCGCTCGCTCACATCGCCCTAATCCCAAATCCCGCCACACTAGAAAACGCCAAAAGCCGTTGCGCGCGCTGTCACAAGGATCAAATCGCCCGCGTCAGCACCACAGTAATGCAAACCCAAAATCCAATCAAGCAAAATTTGATAGGCGAGTGGGCGAAGCAGGGCGCAAGCTCTGATTTTAGCGCAGAGCAAATCGAAAAATTCGCCAAGGACCACTACGCCAAAGCCTGCGCTAGTTGCCATATCTCGCAAGAAAAAGAGGTTTTTATAAATCAAAATATCGCCAAAGGTGGCGGGTGTGGGGCGTGTCATAAGGCTTCGAATTTAGATGAAAATTTCTTGCTCGCGCCGTTTTTTGCTAGCAAAAATGCAAATTCTGCGCCAAATTTAAGCGTAAATTCCAGCGTAAATTCCAGCGCGCACGCAACCTCCCCAAACACTGCACCCAAAACCCACACGCGATTTTCCACCGCAATCCCTAGCCAAAACTGCCTAGCCTGCCACAACCGCTCGGCTCGCATTGGTTTTGCATATTATGGAAAATTCGAAAGCGAGGGAAGCAAGGCGCCTTTCGAGCAGAGCCATACGCTCTCTGACGGGCGCCATTTCCACGATTTGCGCGCCGATATTCACTACGAAAGAGCAGGGTTAGAGTGCGTGGATTGCCACACTAGCCTTGGCGTCATGGGCGATAAGAAAAACCACGCAAATATGAGAGAGGTCGTGATTATCGCATGCGAGGACTGCCACGCGCCAAATTTTGCCCCACCAAACGAGATAGCGCGAAATTTAGCCAAAACGAATCCAAATATCCCAGATAGCGCGCTCATCGCCTACACGAAAAAGGGAAATTTCCCGCTTTACAATGTCGCCAAAGTGGGCGAAAAAGCAGTCCTTACGCGCAAAAAAGACGGGGCTAAATTTGAAATTTCAGCGCTAAAACACCCAGCACACGAGCCTTTGCACGCAAATTTATCCTGCCAAGCCTGCCACGAAAAAAGCGTAGCAAGCTGTTTTGGTTGCCACGAGCAAAGATTTGCGGGCGCAAAGCAGTTTGAGTGGCAAAAGGGCGAATACAGCGAGGGTGCGTGGAGTGAAATGCGCAGTTTTTTGCGCTTCGAAGACCCCGCTTTGGGCGTGAGAAATGACGGCAAAATCGCAAACCTAGCCCCTGGTTGTCAAGTCGTGGCTAGTATCTACGAAAATGGCTCCACGAAGCACTTTGACGCCCTTAGCCTAGCTAGCTGGGCGCAACACAGCGTTGGCAAGAGCAAAACCTGCGCCGCTTGCCACTTCTCGCCGTCTTCGCTTGGTCTTGGACGCGGAGTTTTACGCTATAAAAACGGCGAAATTTCGTTTAGCCCAAATTTGGCAAATTTTGGCGAGTTAAATTTCGCCCTTGACGCCTTTGCTAGCCCCGCAGGAGCGCAAAATCAAATCATTTCTAAAAACGATTCCACGCTAAGCTTAGCTCAAATGAAAAAAATCCTTGACGCCTATGCCTGCGCTATCTGCCACGATCGCTACGATGATAAAATTTATGCCGATTTTAACGCCTCAAAAGCGAAATTTAGGGCAGGGGAGACGAAATGTTTAGAGTGATAAATTTGATATTTTTTGCGCTTTTAAATTTTGCTTTTGCCCAAAATTTATCCTGCCAAACCTGCCACAGCGTGGAAAAATTTGACGCGCAAAATCACAATTTTTCATGCGAAAGTTGTCATAAAAGTAAAATTTCGCCCTCAGATTTCCCACAAAATTTAGCCAAATTTGGCGGATTTTCGCACGAAAATATCATCGCTCACCCAGCAAGCCCCGCGCATTATGGCGAGTTTTGCGGCAGCTGTCATGCAGATAAAATCGCCCAGTTTGAAAAAAGCAACCACTTCACGCACAAAAACGAGATAAAAACGATTTTTAGCGCATTTAATGTGGATTTAAATTTAAGCTTACAAGATTTTTTAAGCCAAAATTTGCCAAATTTAAGCGAGAAAGAGCGCGTGGTAGCGGACTTCGTGGAGCGCAAATGCCTAAAATGCCACGCCTATGATAATGGCGAGAATTCCCTATTTTCCGCTCACGGAAAGGGTTGCATGGCATGCCACGCTAGCTACGCCAAGGACGCGCAATACAGCGGCAGCGACGCGAATACTAGCGTGCGCCCACACTCGCGCACTCACACGCTCTCGCGCGCAGATAATGAAGTTTGCGCCTCTTGCCACAACAAATACTTCATCGGCACCGATTTTATGGGGCTTTTCCCACAAAACACGCACAAAGACTACCGCACGCCGTTGCAAAAAAATGGAAATTTCCCAGAGCTACGACATGGCGTGACATACGCAAATTTGCGCCCTGACGCACATTTTAGCGCGGGGCTAGTGTGCGCGGATTGCCACAAAATGAGCGAAACCAAAAGCTGTGAGGCTTGCCACGAAACCGCCACGCAAAATAACACCTCGCACAAATTCCACCAAAATTTGGAGTGCGCCACCTGCCACAGCGCATGGGGCGGGAGTTTTTACGAACTAAATGCTATGCTTGATTTTAGCAAGGATTACGAAAACTGGCAAAATTTAATCGAATTTGACGCGAGCGCAAAGCGATTTAACGCACGCGCCCTGCGCCAAAATACGCGCCCTGCGCCGTTTTCGCGCACGCTTGGAGGCGAGAGAAAACCTGGCATTTGGCATAGCGCATTTAGTTTAGAACGCTTCGAAAATGTCCTTTTGGTGCGCAAAAATAACGGCAAAATCGCCCTTGCGCGTCCTGTGTTTGGCTATAATCTTGGCATAAAAGATGAAAATGCTAGCGTGGCTAAATTTGGCGAGAGTGGCGAGAGATTCGAGGTTTGGAAGCCGTTTTCGCCTCATAGCGTGCAAAAAATCGGCAAATCCTGCGAAGCCTGCCACGAAAATCCGCTCCAAAGCGGAGAAACTCACGGCGGTATTGGCGAGCTTTTCGCGCCTAAATTTTGCGAAAATCCTAGTCAAAAAAACTGCGCCAAACTGCTTGACGCTAGCCCTTTAAACGAGCGTGAAATGCAGAATTTGAAGTCGATTTTATACAAAAAAACAAGAGCGAAGGAAATTTTAAATCTAAATTAGAAATTCCGCAAATTTTGCGGAATTTCGCTGTATTTTTAAGGGGAAAGCTAAAAATTTATGCGTTTTTTGCAGCTTCTAAAACTGCTTCATAGTTCGGCTCTTCGGTGATTTCAGCCATGATGTCTTTGTATGCGATTACGCCGCCACTGATGACGAAAACCGCTCTTGCATTTAGCCCAGCTAGCGCGCTATCTTCGATTAAAATTCCATAGTTTTTGGCGAATTTTTTCGCTCTAAAATCGCTTGCTGTGCGCAAGTTTTCGATACCCTCTGTCGTGCAAAATCTGCCCATCGCAAACGGCAAATCCATTGAAACCACGATTACTTCGGTGTTTGGTAGGCTTGCTGCTTTTTCGTTGAATTTGCGAGCCTCGCTAGCGCAAACTGGCGTATCTAACGACGGAACGGCTACGATGATTTGCTTTTTCTCGCTTTTTCCGATTACGATATCTTCTAAATCTTTCCCAGCGACTACGACTTCTGGCGCAGCCTCGCCGACTTTTACTTCATTTCCGCCCAAATTTACGGGATTTCCTAAAAATTTTACTTGCATTTTCTCTCCTTGTAAAAAATAAAACACATTTTATCTCATAAAATTTAATAGATTATTTTTTTGCGCAAAATTTTAAAATTTGGCTATAATTTCGCCCAAATTTAAAAAAAGGAAATCCATGCAAACCCTCCCGCAAAACGCGCCTAAATTTCACCTCAACACCGCCTACACGCTATATTTGACGCTAGGGGTTTTTAGCGCGCACAGGTTTTATCTGAAAAAAAATGTAAGCGCGATTTTCCAGCTTCTTGGCGGATTTGGGTTTATCATCTTTGTCTGCTTTTTGGTGGCGTATGCTTTGATATCAAACGATAGCGCGCTCGAAATTTTGCGCTCAATAAGGCCAAGCCTCGAATTTGACGACCAAGATACACTTAGGGCTAGGGAAAATTTAATAAAACCGATTATGGTCTTTGCACTGCCGAATTTAGCCTATTTGGCGTGGATTATTTATGATTTTTTTAATTTAGAAAAAATGGTAGATAGCGCAAATCTTAGCGCAGGGTGCGAGATCGAAAATATGAGCGATAATCCCAGCGAAAATCCCAGCCAAAGCCTAAATTTTGAAGAAAAAAGCGCGAATTTAGCCTCGGCTAGACAGCTAGCTTACATTGGGTGCGGACTTTTGATTTTAATGGCAGTTTTAAACATTTTTGGCACCAAGATTAACGGCGCCGAACTCGCCTCAACAGCGGGGCAAATCTGCCTAGCAATGAGCGCGTATTTCATCGCTAGCACAATTTGTTCAAAGACGCTTTTGCGAAATTTAACCCTTTTTGTCGTATTTGACAGCCTTGCGCTAATCCCGTTTTTGATGATGATGTTTGGGGATAAAAGCCTGGTTGTATTTGCTTTCGGCGCAGTATTTACGGGGCTTGGCGCATGCTTTGCTCTGCTGATTTACAAAGAGCTTTTCCAGACGAGCGGGTGCGAAATTTTCGTTAAGGCGTTTTTTATATATGCGCTCTCGTGCGTGATTGGGCTAGTTTTAGTCTATTTTAATCCGATTTTAGCGATAATCGCGGTGCAAATTTGCTCGATTATAAATTCGCTTTTTATCATTGCTTGTGCCAAAGATAGCCGAAATTTCGAAATTTCGAAAAACAACTATTATTTTACGAATTTGAAATTTCACATTAGCGAATTTAACAAAATCAAATCATAAGGAGAAAAAATGATGAGTTTTGGCGAGGCGATTAGCGTTTGCCTCAAACAAAAATACGCCACATTTTCTGGCAGGGCTAGCAGAAGCGAATATTGGTGGTTTTACCTTTTTAGCGTTTTGGTCAATATCGCAACTGCCGTAATCGACGCTGTGCTTGGCACAAATATCGTTTTGGGCTTTGACAAAAACGGCACCCCACAAGTCATCGGTATCGTAGCCAGCGTGGTTGCTTTGGGCTTGCTTGTGCCCTCATTTGCGGTTTTGTGGAGAAGACTGCATGATAGAGATATCAGCGGGTGGTATTTTGGCGCAATTTTTCTTTTGTGCGTGCTTGGGATAATGTTTGCTGATGGAATTAGAATTTTAGCTATGCTGTTTTTATTTGTTGCCATAGGACTTATAATTTACCTTTTTATCTCTACGATTTTAAAGGGCACCGACGGAGCTAACAAATACGGCGACGATCCGCTAAATCCGCGCGCCGGCGGGAATATTTTCGTTCCGTGAATTTCTCAAATTCACGGAAACACTGCACCGAAAATTTTACTTACTTCGCAAAGAAATGCGAAGCATTTCCGTAAAAATAAAACCAGCTAAATTTAGAAAAACGCAGTTTTTCTAAATTTAGCCACCTTGTAAAGCGTCGTCGGGGGAAATTCGCACGATGCAAAAGGCGCGAACAGCGCTTTTGCGTGCGAATTAAATGCAGGGGAAGGGGAGCGACCTCGCAAAATGAGCGTAGCGACGGCGACAGCCGGCATTTCTTGCGAGCGAAGCGAAGCAGAGTAATTCAAGCCCCCTTCCCCCTTACGAGAAAAGCACAGCGCAGGTTAAATTCACAAAATCGTTCAATGCTAAATTTAGGTAGAATTTTGAATTTAAATTTTACTGGATTGCTTCGAATTTACTTTGTAAATTCTCGCAATGACAGCAAATTTAGTGCAAGGAATTTTTTACTCGTAGATTGCCACGAAACTGCTACACAGTTTCTCGCAATGACAAATCAAACATAGATTTAAAAAAGTAAAAATTTAGCCAGATTTCTCTGGCTAAATTTGGGTTATTTAGCGCCTTTTGGCGGCATAAACGCAGTTAGCGTAATGTCTTCGCCGTCTTTTGGTTTGTAAGGTTCGATATTTACAAGGCAAGTGTGAGAGATATTTCCGTTGGCTAGTTTGCTTGTCGGAATATCGATAGTAAGCACATTTGCCGAGCCGTTTTTGCAAAGTCCGTTTTCGTTTGGATCATACCAAGCACCTTCGCATAGTTTTACGACATTTCTTGGCGTGTCATCATTTACAACCGCACCTGCTAAAATTTGACCCCTAGCGTTGAAAACTCTTACCAAATCGCCGCCCTTTATACCTAGCTCTTTTGCGTCTTCTTCGTTGATGAAAATCGGCTCACGACCTGCTACTGCATAGCTATCTCTTAGCTTAGTTTGGTTTTGTTGTGAGTGTAAGCGATCATTTGGGTGTGGGCTTATCATGTGGAATCTGGCTGGTTTATCCTTCATACCTAGCCACTCGATTGGCTCAAACCATGTCGGGTGAGCCTTGCAGTCATCATAGCCCATTTTTTCGATTGTTTCAGAGTAAATTTCGATTAGTCCTGACGGCGTTCCGAGTGCATTTAAAATCGGATCTTCTCTAAAATCTGCAAAAGTTACATAGCTTTCGCTTTCCATTGTAGGGAAAAATTCAGTCGGTTCGTTTTTGTTCCACCACTCTTCAAAGCTTGGCATTTTTATTCCCAAAGCTTCGTTTGCATTTACTTGATTTGCCGCTGTTTCATAGAACTCTTTTATCCAGTCCATTTCAGTTTTGCCGCCTTCTGTGTAGGCTTCTGCAAGACCGTCTGCATAAGCTTTACACAAATCAACGAAAACTTGATAATCATCTTTTGCGCCAAATTGTTTTTCTACGACCTGTTTTTGTGGGACGATATGCATATTTGTGTAGTCCCCTGTCATAGAAATGTCGTTTCTCTCATAAGAACTAGTAACCGGGAAAACTATATCAGCCATTTTCGCTGTCGGTGTCCAGTAAATTTCATTTACGACGATAGTTCGTGGTTTTCGCCAAGCTTTGACATTTTTATTTGTATCTTGTTGTTGAGTTAGTGGATTTCCGCCGACCCAGTAGATAAAATCCATATCAGGATATGTGATTTTATTTCCGTTATCATCAAGCGTTGCGCCCGGATTTAGCAAAGCGTCTGCGTTCCTTGCGACAGGATATGACATCAAAGCAGTATTTGATAGCCAAGATTGCGCTGCATTTTCTTTTGCGCCGTCAGCATTAGCAGGACCCATATATTTGCCGTCTTTGATGACGCCTACGCTTCCTGCGTTGATTGTTTTAATTACGCCACCAACGCAACTTGGCGTTCCGCCGTTTGCATAGTGGTAGCTAAAACCAAATCCACCACCAGGAAGCCCTATTTGACCAAGCATACTAGCAAGAGTTACTATCATCCAATGGACTTGTTCGCCGTGGTGCGCTCTTTGCATACCCCAACCAGCCATAATCATAGTGCGATTATCAAAGAATTTTTCAGCTAATTCTTTTATAACTTTTGCTTCGATTCCGCAAATTTTCTCTGCCCACTCAGGTGTTTTTTCTACGCCGTCTTCTTTGCCTAGTAAATACTGCTCAAATTTATCAAAACCAACGGTGTAAGTGCTTAAAAATTCTTTATCATATTTACCTGATTTTAGTAGGTGATTTGCCATAGCTAACATCATGGCTACATCGGTATTTGGAGTAGGTCTGATATGAGTAGCTTTGCCTTCGAAAAATTTAGTTGTGATTGTTTTAAGTGGATCAATTATAATGATTTCTTTACCGCTATCACGCAATTTTTCAAAATATTTAAACGAGCCTTCATCAGAAACCGTAAATGACAAACGCAAAGTGCCGATTGGATTCATACCCCAAAGCACGACGACTTTTGAGTTTTCTAAAACCACAGGCCAAACGGTTTGTTGCTCATAAACTTGGCTAGATCCCACGACATGTGGCAAAATCACTTGCGCAGCTCCGGTTGAAAAATCCCCGGTAACGCCCACAAAACCACCTGTCATATTCATAAATCTATGAAGAAGCGTTCTTGCCATGCCAAGTGCGCCTGAGCTTTGCCAAGCGTAACTTCCTGCG
Organism: Campylobacter sp. VBCF_04 NA7; assembly: GCF_027737405.1. NCBI lineage: Bacteria > Pseudomonadati > Campylobacterota > Epsilonproteobacteria > Campylobacterales > Campylobacteraceae > Campylobacter > Campylobacter sp. VBCF_04 NA7. The sequence continues at coordinate 23,852 of NZ_JAOVTT010000002.1, read as the reverse complement.
CAAATGCTATTCATACCCTTTTGTTCGCGTGTTTTTTTAAGCTCTTTTGCGACAAGTTTAATAGCCTCTTCATAAGGCACTTCTACCCACTCGTCCTTACCGCGAAGCTCAGGTTTTGGGCTATCTGGGTTTTCAAGGTAGCTTTTGCGAACCATCGGGGCTTTGATTCTTGCTTTATAAACCAAATCGTCCATCGCAGTTTGCAAAGGATTTGGCACATTTGAAGTTTTTTTCCAAGCTTCCGATTTTACGATTTTGCCGTCTTTTACGGTAGCTTTTAAAATTCCCCAGTGCGCTCCTGTGATAACTTCGCCGTTTTTTACCAAAGCGGTATTTGCCTCTGCCCCAAGGGCAAAATTTGGAATTGCGCTAGCAGCACCCAGAGCGACGCTGCCTTTTAAGAAACTTCGTCTTTTCATCTTTTCTCCTTTAATCGACATTAATGTCTTTTGAATGTTTTTGTAAATACTGAGTGATAACCCAAATTTCATCTTGGGTTAATGGCGTGCGTGATTGCATTGATTTAATCAGCGCAGGCCATCTATTTGCGACCTGAGTTTCGCCTCTGTGAAGCGGGTGGCAGGTACCGCAGTTTTCTTCGTGGTTTTTCTTCGCTGTGCTAAAAATCGCTTTCAAATCCGTTTCTAGCGCGTCTGGCGAAGTATAGGCTGTGATTTTTACCTTGTTGTATTCGCCTAAATTCTCCAAAACCTCAGCGTCGAATTTCGCCTGCTTTGAAAAGGCAACAGAGATAATTCTCGCCTTAGGGGTAAAATAAATGATATTTTGCGCCTTTGCGCTTTGGTAGCCTTCAAGGCTAAATTTGACCTTTTTATCATCTGCTTCGATGATTTTGATCTCATTTGTCGGCATTAATCTTCCGACACTTTCGCTTAAATCCGCGCTTAGGCTGATATTTTTAACAGCGACGCTATACGCGCTATCGCCCACGCTAAGGGCGTTTGCGGCGCAGGTTAAAAGACCTAAGCAAAGAGCTAAATTTAGAATTTTCAAATTTTCTCCTTTTTTAAAATTTGCGAAATTTTATAAAAAACAAAAATAAAAATTTGTCATTTTTATGACAAATTTAGTTTTTATTATCGATACTTAACCTTTTTGTGAGATAATAAAAATAAAAAGGCATTTTATGGGGACTAGGACGACAGGGGTTTTTGAGGGCGAGGAGCTATCGTTTTTCGGCAAAGAGGATTTGGATAAATTCAGACGCATTTCCTATCAAAAAGGCTCGATGATTTACGCCCAAAAAAAGCTTTTTATGATAATCCTAAAAGGCGAGGGCAAACTAAATACCTACCACGAAAGCGGCAGGGAGTATGTGCTAAGCTACTTTGGGGCGGGTTCTTTCGTGCTAGTCGATACCTTTTCGTCATTTGAAATCACAAAAGACGCTGAAATTTTAGAGGCAAATTTATCCACTGTGATTGATCTGTTTGAGTTCAACCAAGACTTTGCGATTTATCTTTTTAACTCGTTTTTGAAAAATATGACAATGCAAAAAAATGTGATAAAAGAGCTAGTTTTTGATAGCGTCGAAACCCGAACTTATAAATTTTTGCTCCAAATCTCACAAAAGGGCGTCGCGCATGTAAATGGCGGTGTCAGCGAAATCGCAAGCTTCGTCGGAGCCCCACGCCAAAATGTCTCCGTGGCTGTAAATAAGCTAATCAAAAATAAAAAAATCCAAAAATTAGATCATCAAAATTTTAAAATTTTGCCCTAAATTTTCTTTGAAAACATAGCGTAAATTTGCGCACTCATCATCACAAATAAAACCGCTAAAATCACGCCAAAGGCTAAAATCATGCACTCAGCCATTGTGCCAAATTTCGCGCCCGGGATCAAATACCAGCCATTAGAATACAAATCCACAAAAAAGCTTTGAATAGGATCTAGGCTCGTTCCTAGCGGGACTATGGGCGCGTCTAAGCCACAATCGCCAGTTGGCTTAAAAAAGCTAGCAAACCACTCATCAAGGGGCAAATTTAGCGGGAAATTTGGCTTAAACGAGCAACCATGCACGCCAAAAGGCAGTTTATCTAAAATCGCGCTATGCACCTTGTATAGGTGGATTGAGCGAGCAATTCCATAAAATGCGCCCACAAAACACACGCCATAAGCGCAAAATTTAAGTAGCAAATTTCCTCCGCAAATCGTGCCTAAAATCGCGCCAAAAAATATCACAAAAAATGCTAGTCTGATATACACACACTGCTCGCAAGGCGCCATAAATAGGTATTCTTGGAAAAAATAGTGCGCGATAATGATTAAAAGCGCGCAGACAAAAATCAGATAAATCCAAGGCTTGGCGCTGTTTTGCCACGCGCAAATTTTAAACAGCACTCTACTCATTTTTGCTCGCCAAATAATCAATTAATTTCGCAAATTCGGCAGTAGAGGCGATTTTTTCGGTTTTTATGAGATATTTTCCACTCACTACAAAAGCTGGCACGCCTTGGATAAGTGCGACATCATAGCCCTCGTCCCAAAGCCCAAGCAAATCCAAAACTTCACTATTTTGCAATTCGCTCTCGTAAATTTCGCGTGTAATCCCGCCTGCTTCAAAGCCCGTTTGCAAAAATTTCATCTCGTCTGCTTCCGCGCTAGGGCGCTCTTTTTTGTCGTGATAGCTTTCAAAATATGCAAATAAAATTTTCTTAAATTTCGAATTTGGCGAGTTTGGAGCGATATTTTCTCTTTTATCCAAAACTCTCGCCACAGCCAAAATTTTACTCACACTCACGCCAAATTCGCCCATAGCGTGCATGTGAAACGGCTCGTAAGTGGCAGAAATTTCGCCTAAAATTTCAGGCAGGACATTTTGATAATATTTATAGCAAAACGGACAAGCATAGCTAGAAATCGCCACGAAACTGCCCTTATCTACGCTTAGTGGTTTATCCAAAACCAAATAATGCTCGCCTGCGCTAAATTCGCCATTTCCGCCGTCCCCATGAGTATTAGTCCCACCCATCATATACACACCAACGCCCAAACCAACGAGCAGAGCGAGGATAAAAACTAATAGATTTTTTTTCATAAATTTTCCTTTTTTACTCAATTATAATGAAATTTTAAAAATTTTGGCTAAAATTTGGCGAATTTAAATTTTCAAATTTCAAAGGAGAAAAGATGAAAAAACTTTCCTTAATTTTGGCGATTTTCGCCACGATTTTTTTGGGCGGTTGTGCTAGCACGACCCAAGGCGGGGCAGTAGGGGTAAATCGCACCCAGCTACTCACGGTCAGTGAAGCCGAGCTTGACAAGGCTGCGGCAAGCTCATACACGCAAGTAATCAGCCAAGCAAAAAGCCAAAAAAAGCTAAACACCAACGCCAAACAAACCAAAAGGGTCAAAACAATCTCAAATAGATTGATTAACCAAGTAGGCGTTTTCAGACCAGATGCGCGCAACTGGAATTGGCAGGTAAATGTCATCGAAGATCCGACCGTAAATGCGTGGTGCATGCCAGGCGGTCGCATTGCCGTTTATACAGGCATTATCAATAAGCTTAGCCTAACTGACGGCGAGTTAGCAGCTGTCGTAGGACACGAGATTGCTCATGCTCTTCGCGAACACTCACGAGAGCGAGCCAGCACAGAGTCTGTAAAAAATCTAGGCATTTCAATCGGCGCGCAAGCCGCTGGGCTAGGGGATTTGGGCGCGACTGGATTAGCGATTTTAGGTCAGTATGGATTTAGTCTGCCGTTTTCTCGTTCGCACGAAACAGAGGCCGATATCATGGGCTTAGAGCTTATGGCGCGCGCTGGATACAATCCAAACGAAGCCCCAAATGTATGGCGCAAAATGGCGAAACTAGAAAGTGGCAGTAAAACGCCTGAGTTTTTCTCAACTCACCCAGGCGATGAAACCCGTATCAAAAACCTAGAAAAAACAATCCCGCTCGTCATGCCACTATACGAACAAGCTAAAAAAGGTAAAAAATAGCTTCGTAAGCTTCATCGGTGCGAAATTTGTGAAATTTCGCACCAGCTAAATTTCAAAATTCCGCACTTTTAAAATTTAAAAAAATTTGTGAAAATTAGTTTAATTTTGCTATAATCTGCATTTTATTTTAAATTTAAAGGATTAAATTTTGGACACGGATCGTTCGGTCTTTATGTTACTTCTCGCTTTTGTTTTAATTTTTTTAAATGCTTTTTTTGTTTTATCTGAATTTGCCCTTGTTAAAGTTCGACGCTCAAAACTCGAAGAATTCGTCAAAGACAAGGTCGCAAACGCCTCACTCGCTCTAAAAATGACAAACTCAATCGATACCTACCTAAGCGCCTGCCAAATAGGCATTACGCTGGCTTCCCTCGCCCTTGGTTGGATAGGCGAGCCAGCCGTAGCTAGTCTAATCCGCAAGCCACTTGCTAGCCTAAATTTGGGCGAGGCTAGCGTGCATACCGTGGCTGTGATTATCGCGTTTAGTATCATTACGACACTGCATATCGTCCTAGGCGAGCAAGCCCCGAAACTTATCGCAATCGCAAAATCCGAAAAAATCGTGCTTTGGATAGCTAGACCGCTTTATTGTTTTTGGGTTTTGTGTCTGCCTGCGATTAAGGCGTTTGATTTCGTCGCATCAAGCGTGGTTAGGCTATTTGGAATCCGCGCGGTCAAAGATAGCGAGGTCGCCCACTCCGAAGAAGAGATCAAAATCATCGCTAGCGAAAGCCTAAAAGGCGGTGTGCTAGATAGCGTGGAGACCGAAATCATCAAAAACGCCGTGGATTTTGGCGATACTGTGGCAAAGGAGATTATGACTCCGCGCAAGGATATGGTCTGCCTGGATAAAAACGAAAGCTACGAAGATAATTACCGCGTAGTTTTGGAGTCGAAATTTACCCGCTTCCCATACATCGACGGGGGCAAAGACACGGTGCTAGGACTAATTCATATCCGCGATATCATGCAGCAAAACGGCGAGAAAAATTTCGATAAAATCGTGCGCAAACTTATCATCGTGCCAGAAAACTCCCCGATAACAAAAATTTTATCAATGATGAATAAAGAGCGCATTTTCGCCGCCCTTGTCATCGACGAATACGGTGGAACGGCTGGGTTTTTGACCATGGAGGACATAATCGAGGAAATTTTTGGCGAGATCGAGGACGAATACGACGATATAGAGCAAAATTTCACCCGCATTGACGATAATACTTACGAATTTAAAGGTCGCTTCGAGATCGAAAATGTCGAGGAGATAATGGAAATCGCCTTTGACGATGAGACCGAGCAGCTCACGATCGGCGGATATGTCTTTAATCTCTTTGGTCGTTTGCCAGAAAATGGCGATGAGATAAGCGACGAAAACTGCGATTACACCGTGCTTGCGATGGACGGCACCTCAATAGCCTCGCTTAGGGTCAAGAAAAAAGAAAATTAAAAGGGCGAAAATGGATAATGTAATCAGATTTAGCGTTTCACTGCCAGAGGAGCTATTTGACGAGCTAAACTCGCGTGTGCAGAGTAGGGGCTATCCTAGCAGGAGCGAGTATATCAGGGACCTAATCCGCGAAAAAATCGTCAGCGACAAATGGAGCGAGGAAAACAGCAATAAAGAGGGGCTTGGCGTGATTTGTATAGCGTATTCGCACCACCAAAGCGACCTGCTCGAAAACCTAATCGAGCTCGAACACCACGCTAAAATCGATGTTGTCTGCACGAACCATATCCATGTCGATCACGACAACTGCTTAGAGACCATAAATGTGCGTGGCAAAATGGGCGAAATCAAGAAATTTAGCGCCAAAATTGGCGGACTTAAAGGTGTGAAATTTTCGCAACTTGTCAAAATTGCAATTACGAAAGCGTGAAATTTTGAAATTTTAAATTTGAAATTTGGCGCGGAATTTTTAAATTTTGCTTTTTAGTGTCATTGCGAGAATTTTGCTTTGCAAAATTCGAAGTAATCGCCAAATTCAAAAATCCCGCGCCAGTATCTAGGTTTGCGAAGCGAAATTTTTCTAAGTTACTCCACAGCGTTTAAGAAAATATAGTAAAAATTACTAGATTTTTTCGTGACATCAAATGTCCAAATATCGCTTTTTTCGCTATTTTCTTTGCGCGAAAACGCACTATTTTGCCCGAAATTTTTCTCAAATTCGCTAGCAAGCCCTTTGCAAATTTCGTCATTTTTGTCTATTGCGATTTCTACTTCGTGGGAGCCAATGGTAGCGTATTTGGCGCAGTTTTTACCAGCTACGGCGATAGGGTTTGGGATATTTGTCATTTGCTCAGCTTGGTTTTCAAATTTTCCCATAGCAGTGTGGTATGCGTAAAAATCATCAAGCAAGACCGAAATCGTTCTTAAACCATTTAAAATTTCTACTCTTTCGCGTGGGAGCTTTGCCATAATTTTTTCGTTCGCTTCGCTTACGGCGTTGCTAGCATTATTGCACTCGACCGCGTCTATATAAGCCACAGAGGCCGTTTTCGCGCACTCTTGCACCCTTGCCTTAGCGATTTGCAAGTTTGCCGCGAAGTATTCATAGCTTCTTGGCCCTTCATCCGCATACCCACACACAAAACCCATAGCCACAAGGCTTGGGATTAAAATTTTTTTCATTTTTTCTCCTTTGTTAGATTTTCGACGCAGTATCCCAAATTTGCACTAGCAAAATTTCACTCAAACGCCCTAAAATGCGCCTCATCTGCGAATTCTAACATCTCTTTATCGCCCCTGCTATCGCCATAAGCGATGATTTTTTCAAATTCGCTCAAATCATAAGCTTCTTTGATACGCGCCACCTTTTGCGCCCCATAGCAGTTTAGACCCTCGATTTCGCCGGTGATTACGCCACCTTTTTTCTCAATTTTTGTGCCCAAAAGTTCTAGCCCATTTTCTTTGCACCAAGGGGCTAGCCAATCCTCCAAGGAAGCCGTTACGATGACGACCTTATCGCCATTTGCGATGTATTCTTTGATTTTTGCCATGGCTTCAAATTTGATAATATCTTCAATGTGCGTGGTGGAGTATTTTTTGCAAATTTTGGCGAATTTATCCACACTCATACCGCCGAAAAAATGCACCATTAGCCGCCTGCGTGTGAAATTATTCGAACACAGCCCAAGCTTGTAGCCCAGCAAAATAGGGCTAAGCCTAAAAATCCCGCGGAAAAATTTCTTAAACCCCACGACATAGGCGATAAATTCGAGCAACGAATCATCTCTGGTAATCGTCCCGTCGAAGTCAAAACAAACTAATTTCATAAAAATCCTTTTGGCTAAATTTTACAAAACTAGGATAAAAATTCGGAAATTTTATGGAGTGTTAATAGCCGAATTTACGGGAAATTTACCAAATTTTGCAGGCAAAATTTAGCTATCGCAAATTTGGAATACCTGCGCCGAAATTTTGTTTTCGTTGAATTTTGCTTTTAAGTGTCATTGCGAGCCCGCTTTGCGGGCGTGGCAATCTACAAAATTTAAAATTCTAACCGCGCAAATGGCAGAATTTTAAAAGTCAAATTCAATGAAATTCAAAATTCTGCCATTTGTCCTGCCGTTAATTTCGACTTTGTAGATTGCCACGCTGAGCTTTCGCACGGCTCACAATGACACTTAAAAGCGAATTTGACTAAATTTTGAATTTCAAAATTCAACGGAATTTCTCTGGATTGCTTCGCTTCGCTCGCAATGACAGCAAAAAGAAAATTTTAGGGGCAGTATTTCAAGGTCGCGATAGCGGAATTTAAGAAGTAAAATTTAGAAAAATTTGAGCAAAATTCGTGCAAAATTTAGCCAAATTTCGCACGAATTTTAAAATTTATGAATTAGTTTTCGACATGCGTCTGCGCGTGGTCGGGTCTAGGTAGCGTTTGCGCACGCGGATATTTATCGGAGTAACCTCGACTAGCTCGTCTTCTTCGATCCACTCTAATGCGCGCTCCAAATTTAGGCTTCTTGGCGGAACTAGTTTGATCGCGTCATCGCTACCGCTAGCGCGGACATTTGTTAGGTTTTTGCCTTTGATTGGATTGACATCTAGGTCGTTTGGACGGCTGTGTTCGCCGATAATCATACCTACATAAACCTTGGCTTGTGGTGCGATAAATAGCACTCCACGATCTTGGAGATTCCATAGGCTATATCCCAGCGCGACGCCATTTTCCATGCTAGTTAGCGCGCCATTTTGGCGTTTTTCGACTGCGCCTGAAAACGGCCTAAACTCCAAAAAGCTGTGATTCATAACGCCCTCGCCACGAGTATCGGTCAAAAACTGGCTTCTAAATCCGATTAAGCCACGAGCAGGGATTTCAAACTCGATTCTAGTTTGGCCATCGCCTGTTGGGTTCATCACCTTCATTTCGGCTTTTTTGCGACCGAGTTTTTCGATAACTGTGCCTGTGCAATCATCAGGAGCGTCGATTACTAGGTGCTCGAACGGCTCACATTTTACGCCGTCGATTTCTTTGATGATGACCTCTGGGCGACCTAAGCAAAACTCAAATCCCTCACGGCGCATGTTTTCAGCCAAAATCGTGATTTGAAGCTCACCACGACCGCTAACCTTAAATTTACCCTCGCCGACATTTTCATATCGCATAGCGATATTTGTTTTCATTTCAGCGGCTAATCGTTCGTCGATTTTATTTGAAGTTACAAATTTGCCCTCAGTTCCTGCTAGTGGGCCGTCATTTACGCTAAAAATTACGCTTAGAGTTGGCTCTTCGATATGAAGCGCATCTAGTGGCATAGGGTTTGCAGGATCTACCACGCTATCGCCTACATCAAGCGCGTCAAATCCAGCAATAGCGACGATGTCGCCAGTGCCAGCGTTGTCGATATCGATACGCTCCAAGCCGTTAAATCCGATAAGCTTCGAAATTCTACCAGTTACCTTTGTGCCATCAGCCTTGGCAAGCATTACGCTTTGATTTTTTGAAATTCTACCATTGAAAATTCTAGCAATTCCGATTTTACCGACATAGTTGTCGTAATCAAGGGTGAAGACTTGAAGTTGCAAAGAATTTTCATCGCTACCGCTTGGGCTTGGCACATGAGATAAAATTGTCTCGAAAAGTGGCTTCATATCGACATTTTCATCGCTTAGATTGTGTTTAGCATAGCCGTTTTTTGCCGCAGCATATACGACTGGAAATTCGAGCTGTTCGTCGTTGGCATCAAGTGCGACAAAAAGGTCAAAAATCTCATTTACCACACGATCTGGATCTGCGGCTGGTTTGTCGATTTTATTTACCACGACAATTGGGCGAAGTCCCAAAGATAGGGCCTTTTTAACGACAAATTTGGTTTGAGGCATTACGCCTTCTTGCGCATCGACGAGCAATAAAACGCCATCGACCATTTTTAGCACGCGCTCGACCTCGCCACCGAAATCCGCGTGGCCTGGGGTGTCGATGATATTAATCTTCGTATCGCCGTAGCGAATAGCTGTGTTTTTCGATAAAATCGTGATTCCACGCTCTTTTTCGATATCGTTGCTGTCCATTACGCGCTCGCCGACCTCTTGGTGCTCGCTAAATGTGCCTGATTGTTTCAAAAGTTCATCTACGATAGTGGTTTTTCCGTGATCGACATGGGCGATAACTGCGATATTTCTAATATTTTCCAAATTTTACTCCAAAATTTTATGTTTAAAAACTGATGATTATACACTAAAAATTCTTAAATTCTAAGAATACTCTTTGACCTCATTTACCAAATACTCATACACTCTTTGCTGGATTAAAGCGTCGTTTTCATCATCGCTAATGAGGCGTCTAAGGTGCGAGAAATCGATCTTTTTGACATAGCGAGGCGCATTTTTTATCTCTTTGTCGATTTCTACTAAAAGCGAGTCTAAATTTAGACTTTTGTAGGTGTGGGCCTTTTGGATATATTCGCTCACAATCGATACCAAAACCCCCACTCTGCGCGAATCGTCGCTGTAAATTTCGCTTGCGATTTCGCGCAGGTTTTCGTAATCCTCATCGGTTTGCTTTTTTTTAGCAAGCAACATTGCAGCGAAAATTTTCGCTCTAAATTCGATAGAGCGGTGGTGAGAAATCGAAATTTCACGAAAAACCGAAAAAATATAATCTTTTAAATTCATTTATAACCTTATTTTAAGAAACTTTTAATTATAATCTAGTTTGCCCTTTCTTAGACCTGTGCAACGGTTTTTAAAAACACCGCTTCAGGGTGGGAACACAGCAGAGCACTTTTACCTATCGTGTGCCGCAGTCATCTGGGAAGGGGTTTTAAAACTCAACCCTATCCAATCCAAAATTTTCTATAAAATCATCACAAACGCTGTGAAAATCGACGCCTTCTATGCTTTTATTTCGTCTGAAATTTTCGAGCATTGAGTTATATCCGCTGACTAATTCTTTGCTTTTCACACCATAGCTTATCGAAATTCCAGCCTCGAAAAACGCGGCTAGTTTATCGCAAAATTTAAGCGCTCTGCCGTCAATCGCGCGAAATTTATCCTCGTTATACGCACCAAGCGAGCCGTCTGCGAAATTTGGCTTACCGCCAAGCTCGTAAATTCTGTTTTCAAACTCATCTTTTATAAATTTTTCGCCGTCGTTTCTAATACCCAAAATATAGCTAAACTCATCTCTGATATGCTCTGGCACAAAGGGCAAAATTTTATCATCTATTAGGCGCATTTCGTATTCGCTGATAATGTCACTAAGTCCAGCCACGCCGTATTTTACGGGGCTGATGATATCGCGGGTAAGGCTTTCAGGTAGATCGTGAAAAAGCGCGCAGTAAAAATTATAAAAAATTCTACTCTTGCACGCGCCGACTTTTAGCGAGTAAAAGTAGCTTAAAATCGCCACGATTAGCATGTGGCCTAGCACGCTAGTTTCTGGTATGCGTGGGGTTTGCGCCCAGCGCTTTTGAAACCTTAGCCTGCCGCTAAGATCTACAATTCGGGCTAGTTTTTTATTCATTACGATTTTTCGCACGCCAATTAGCTCGTAATAATCCTCTAATTCCTCTTCGACCTTAAATTTAAGCTCTTCGATATCGTTTAAAAACTGGCTAGTTTGATAAACGATATTAAATTCCCACCTCGTAGCCAGATAACTTGCCGCCTTTAAAATGAGCTTTTCTTTTTCGTGCGAGTAGCCGTTTTGATAGGCTATAAATCGTTTTAAAAATTCGCCATCTTGCACGCTAGAAAGGTCGTTTTCAAGCTGTGAGAGAACCCATTTGTTAATTTGATCTTTTTTACTTTTTTGAATTTGGTGAAAGACATCTGGGCGGATATCGGTTACTACGATGCGTGAGAGAAAATCAAAAATCCCAGCCTCGATGACATAGCTCATATCTATATCGCGCTCGAAACTAGCGATAAAATAGGCAATGATAAATTTGTGCGCTTGTTTGTCAAGCTCGACTAAATTTACCATTTTTGGGTAGTCGTTCCAGCGCGAAATACTCGCACTTTTAAAGATTTTTTCTACTAAATTTGAACTTATCATTTGTAAATTTTATCCGAATTTATTTCAATCACGGTATGCACATTTCCGCGCGGGTTAAAGTCAGCCACGATTTTTAGGTATTTTGGCTGCAATTTTTCTTGCAAGGTAGCGTAAATTTCGTTCGCGCTGTCCTCGTGAGAGATGTAGCGATCCATAAATGAGTTAATGTAGAGTTTGATTGCTTTGAGCTCTACGACAAATTTATTCGGTATGTATTCTAAATATATCGTCGCAAAGTCAGGGTATCCTGAGCGCGGACAGCGACAACAAAACTCCGGAAGCGTGATTTTGATCAAATAATCATTTTCGTGTTTATTTGGCCAAATTTCCATTTTTTCTATGTCAAATTCTTTTATCTCTTTTTCGCCATAACGCATTTTATTTCCTTAAATTTATAATATCTTCTGGTTTGCCTACGCAAAAACCCTGCACGAAATCGACCCCAAGCTCGTAGAGTTCGTCTTGGAATTTCGGCTTATCTACGAAGCGAATAATGCTTTTAATGCCCGATTTCTGGCACATTTCGTTTAGTTTCATAAAAACATTTTTTATTTTTTCGTTGCCTAAATTTTTATTATACTCGATATCATAAATCACAAAATCAATATCGAAAAATTTAAAATACTCGAAACTCGCGTTCGCACCGCCAAACTGGCTAAGTCCAAAGCTAAATCCAAGCTCTTTAAATTTAAGCAAAATTTCGGCAAATCGCTTTGTTTCGGAGTAAATTTCTTCCTCGTTAAACTCCAAAACAATCTTACTTGGATCGATTAAATTATTGTCAATTAGCTTTAAAATTTCGTTGCGAAACTCGGCATTTCGCAGTGTCTGAGGCATGATTTCGATGAAAATTTTATGCTCGATATCCTTAAAATAGATAATGCGCGAAATTTGCTTAATCATCGCAATATCGTATTTGATATCGTAATTATTAAAGTGCAAAATATCAATAATTCGGCTTTTTGTAACCTTATCGCCGGTTCTGAGATCTAGTTTTGGGATTAAGTTTATATGCGATTTGACGCCATTTTTATCGGCGACATATTGAAATTTAAAACTAAAACTCTCATTATCAATCGCATCAACGACATCTTTGTTAAAATCATCGAGCAAAATTTTATTTAGATCGATATTTTCGCTGGATTTTTCCTCTTCGACCTCTTTGCGATTTATCTTAAAAAACAGCGCGTTTGTGATATTGCTGAGATTTTTGTCATACGAAGTAGGCATGATTTCAAATTCGGTTTTAATCTCGATATTGTTTATGCTTTGGTTTGAAATTTTATGCTCGAACATCTTCAAAATGTGCGTTAAATTCGCCATTTTGCCGTTAAGCCCAAAGATAAAGTGGCCGTTGATAAAACGCCCAATATGCAAATTTTTAAAGCCCTGATTTGCCATAAATTTCGCAAATTCTTTGCAAAAATTATACAAAATATCGTCGCCGTTTTGATAACCATATCTATCGTTGATATCGGCGATATTTTTGATACGAAGCAAAACCACATGGTTGATTTTGTTTTTTTTCATCTGTTTTTTTAAAATTCGCTCGATCTCATCACGCACGAATACATGGCTGACTGGATCGATTAGCGTCTTTTTAAAACCAAAGTAAATTTGATAAATTACATAATACACATAACATATCAAAAGTAGCGAAAAAAGTATCACATCATCGCTATTAAACTCACCGTTTTTGAACATCGTATATCCAAAAGCAATAAGCAGGAGTGTAAAAGGCACTGAAATTTTAAGTGCCGTTATAAATCTGGTTTCGCGCTCTTTTTGCTCTGAGACTAAAATTACTTCGTTTTCAATAAATTTACCCATTAAATGTCCAAATTCTTAACATCTTTTGCGTGGTCTTGGATATAGTTTCGCCTAGGCTCAACTTCATCGCCCATAAAAAGGTTAAATGTATCACTAGCGCTTTGCGCATCAGCTATACCCACGCGAAGCAAACGACGATTTTCCTTGCTCATCGTGGTCTCTCTAAGCTGATCTGGGTTCATCTCGCCAAGACCTTTGTAGCGTTGAATATACGCACCTTTTTTCGAATTTCGCTCTATCTCGTCCAAAACCTCGATATAATCCCTACCAAAATCAACCTCACGCTCTTTGATTAGCCCATACACGCGAATCGCTTCGGCAAAAATATGATTTGTAAGCAAGGCTTCGTTGATGTTGAGTTGCTCCAAACCATTTGGAGTTTGGACATAGATACGAATTTCACTCTCGCTGACATTTGAATTTAAAATATTAAATCCCTCGCTCTCTAAGCGCGTTTTAATCACTTCAAAAAGCGCAGAATATTCCATAGAGCGCGCTTCGTCGTTTTCGATTAGATATCTAATCGCAGAAATGACGCTAAAACGCTTTTTAAGCTCGTTTAAAAGTGAGCGATAGTTTGAAACGATTTTTAGAAAATCGATTAAATCTTGGTTGCCGATTCCCTCAAATTCGCCCATATCGATACCAGTTTCGATCAAAAATTCACTCAGTGCGCGCTCATCTTTTAGATAAATTTCTTTTTTGCCCTTTTTGTATTTGAAAAGTGGCGGTTGAGCGATATAAACATAGCCGTTTTCGATAATCGGACGCAAATAGCGGAAGAAAAATGTCAAAAGCAGGGTCTGGATATGGCTACCATCGACATCGGCATCTGTCATAATGATGATTTTGTGATAGCGAAGTTTATCGGCGTTAAATTCCTCACCCACACCGCAACCAAAGGCGGTTATCATGTTTTTGATCTCTTCGGATTGTAAAATTTTATCCAAGCGCGCTTTTTCGACATTTAAAATTTTACCGCGCAAAGGCAAAATCGCTTGAAATTCCCTATCTCTACCACCTTTGGCAGATCCGCCCGCACTATCGCCCTCGACAAGGAAAATTTCACTCATACTAGCATCTTTGCTGGTGCAATCAGCGAGTTTTCCTGGAAGTGTGCCGACTGAGTTGATATTATCTTTTTTTCTCGTTAAATCACGCGCCTTTTTCGCTGCTTCGCGACCACGGGCTGCTAAAAGAGCCTTTTCCATAATCGCTCGCGCTTCATTTGGGTTTTCTTCGAAATATTTGCAAAGCACCTCAAAGGTCATTTTTTGCACAATTGGTTTGACATAGCTCGAACCAAGTTTGCCCTTAGTTTGACCCTCGAATTGCGGTTCAGGCACTTTGACACTTACGACTGCGATTAGGCCTTCTCTGACATCATCGCCGGTGATTTTAGTATCTTTTTCGCGTGCGGCTGCATTTGCTGCGATATAGTTTGTGATAGCGCGAGTTAGTCCCGCTCTAAATCCAGCTTCGTGCGTTCCGCCGTCTGGGGTTTTGATATTATTAACAAAACTTAATAATTTTTCATCGTAGGTTGAATTATACATTAACGCGATATCCACAGCGACATCTTCGACACTATCGCTAAATGAAACCGCCTTGCTAACAGGTGAGGCTTTGTTCATATCAGTTACGAAGCTCTCTAATCCGCCCTCGAAATGAAAGCTCTCATTTCTGCCGTCTCTTTGGTCTTTAAAATTTATGGTGATTTTTGGGTTTAAATATGCTAATTCTCTAAATCTTTTTGACAAAGTATCGGCATTAAATTCTAAAATTTCAAAAATTTCGCCATCTGGCCAAAATTCCACAGTCGTTCCAGTGCGATTTGTGGATTTTATGATTTCTAAATCGGTAGTTGGTTTGCCTTGGGCGAATTCTTGGCGATAAACATTGCCTTGGCGTTTGATTGTAAGCACAAGCTTTGATGAGAGTGCATTTACGACGCTCACACCTACGCCGTGAAGTCCGCCACTGACCTTGTAAGTGTCTTTGTCAAATTTACCACCAGCGTGCAAAACGGTCAAAACCACAGTCGCTGCTGGCAAATGCTCTGTGGGGTGCATATCTACTGGGATTCCACGGCCATTATCTGTAACGATACAGCTGCCCTCGCGCGTGATTTCTACATCGATAGTATCACAATACCCAGCCATAGCTTCATCGATAGAGTTATCCACAACCTCATAAATCATGTGGTGTAGTCCGCCGATATTTGTATCGCCGATATACATTCCTGGGCGTTTTCTAACCGCTTCAAGACCTTTTAAAACTTTAATATTTCCTGCACCGTAATTTTGTTGTTCCATTAAATTTTCCCTTAAATTTCTTAAATTTTATTAATCGGCATTACGACCGTTTTTAGCTCGCCTGAACTTAGCACAAATGCTGTTTCTGAGTTGTTAAAATCTAGCTCAAACATATCGTCCTCGACACTGTTTAGAAAATCGAGTAAAAATCTGTTTTTAACGCCAAAAATCAAATTTGATGAAACTGCGATATTTGCCTCGATTTCGGCTTTTGCCTCAGAATTATCCTCGTTAATACTCTCAAAAATAATGCCATCAGGTTTAATTGTAACCTTCATTTCCTCGCACATTGCGTTGATTGCTTTTACGCCGCCGACAAATTTATCTCGTGGTAAAATTACTTTAAAATTTGTCTCAGTTGGGATTACGCGCTCATAATTTGGGAATTTTCCGTTGATTAGTTTTGTGAAAAATTCGAAATTTTCGCTTACTGCTAAAAGGACATTTTCGTCATAATAAATTTCGATTTTATCTGAAAATAGCTTTTGAATTTCGCCAATTGCCTTTTTAGGGATTAAAATTTGAGTATCTTTTTTGGCAAATTCGCCCATATTTGTATTTAGCACGAAAACACTAAGGCGTTTAGTATCGGTTCCAACTAAATTTAAATACCCGTCTTTTACATCAATCAAAGCTCCATTTAGCTCGTATTTTGGGTTGTTTGTATCGATTGAAGAGTATATTTTTTTAAGACTTCTACCAAGCACCAAAGCATTTACATTGAAGCTGTTTTTGCCCTCGATAGTAGGGAAATTTGGGAAATCTTTTGAGTCAAACATAGGGAGTTTGTATTTTAATTTTTTTTGTTTTACAAAAAGCGCTCCGTTCATTGTCTCTAATGTGACATTTTCGTCGCCTAAACCCTTGATTACGCTAAGAAGTTTTGAGCCATTGGCTGTGGCTTCGCCCTCTTCTTCAATCATAGCATAAGGCAAAACATAGCTAAGACCGATTTCGTGATCTGTGGCCTTGATACTAAGCTCGCCATTTCTAGCTCTGATTAAAATGTGAGAAGTAATCGAGCTTAAATCCTTTTTGTCAAGGTAAGGATTGGTGTTTGAAACAATGTCTTCTAAAACCTTTTTTGCAATTATGACTTTCATAGCTGTCCTTTAAATTTTAAATTTTTGTTTTTGTTATAGTAGAGTGTGGGATTTAGTGAATACCCCGTGCAAATGCTGAATTTAGCGAAATTTACTTTGTGAATTAAATTTGCCATTTTATTCACCATTATTCACAAATTTTGATTTTATTTCATATTTTTTCATTATTTTCCTTTTGGGTTATTTTGTTTTTTAACTCTTCGATTTTGATTTTAAAAAATTCATCTTTCTCAATCGTTTCGTTGATTTTTTTGATATTTTTGCTAATCGCGCTGTGATCTTTGAGATTGAAATACGACGCGATTTTTGGCATTGAATTTTTGGTTAAAATTTTGGCTAAATATATGCAAATTTGGCGCGCTTCGATGACATTTTTGGCCCTTGTTTTGCTTTTTAGCTCGCTTGGTTTGACATTTAGCTCTTTTGAAATCACGCTTATAATCTGCTCCAAATCGACATTTTGGTAGTGTTCTTTGATCTGATCTTGAAGCGTGGTTTTGGCAAATGCTAAATCTATTTTGGCATTTACAAGCGATGAAAATGCGTTTAGTTTGTTTAGTGCGCCCTCGATTTCGCGGATGTTATCGCCCATATTCGCGGCGATGTATTGTATGACATCGTTTGGGACATAAAAATTATTTTCTTCGCTTTTGCGCTTGATGATTGCGATTTTGGTCTCTAACTCTGGCGGCATGATATCAGCGATTAGTCCGTCGCTAAATCTCGAAATCATACGCTCCTCAAAGCCTTTTAGGTATTTTGGCGCGATATCGCTGGTTAGGACGATTTGGCATTTTTTTTCTCTTAGTTCGTTGAAAGTGAAGAAAAACTCCTCAATCGTCGAGCTTTTGCCTACCAAAAACTGAATATCATCGATTAGCAAAATATCGCAGTTGCGGTATTTGTGCTTGAATTTATCCATTGTTTGATTTTCCAAATTTGAGATAAATTCATTTACAAACTGCTCGCTGGTTACGCAAATGACGCTTAGATTTTTTTTGATACAATAATTTGCGATTGATTGGAGCAAATGGGTCTTGCCAAGCCCACTCGGTCCGTATAAAAACAGCGGATTATACATTTTGTTGCCAGGGTTTTTGGCGGCACTGACTGCGCTAGAAAATGCGAGTTTGTTCGAATCAGCCACGATGAAATTTTCAAATGTGTAATTGTCATTGACAATCGTGCTTTTTGGCTTGTCTTGCGGGATCATTTTTGAAATTTCTTTTGGGGAAATTTTGGCTTTTGAAGTGATTTTGACCGTGATATTGCTAACGCCAAATTTTTTAACTAGCGCGTTTTTAATCCTCTCAGCGTATTTAGTCTGTATGTATCTAGCCACAAGCTCGTTACTTGCGTGATAAACAAAGAATTCAAAGGTAGAGTTTTTTTCATTAAATTTTAAATTTTTGATATATCTTTCATAATCAAGCGGTGGAATTTCGCCCGCTAAACTTAATAAAATTTCTTGTGGTTGAGTTTCTGCCATAAATTTTCCTTTGTTTAATCCTTAATTTTAGCAAAATTTCGCTAAATTTGTGTTAAATTTATAAAGTAATTCACAAGTGAATAAGGCGTGAATTAAAGTGAAAGATTGTGATGAAAATTTTAGGAATTGATCCGGGGACTAGAAATTTAGGCTATGCGATTTTAGAAAAAAATGTGAATAAAATTTCGCTCGTCGAAGCAGGTTTAGTGAAAATGAAGGCCGAAAATGTGCAGTTTCAGATGACGCAAATGGCGGAGGCGATTGATCTTATATTTTCGCAGCACAAAATCGACGAGGTCGCAATCGAGAGTATGTTTTACGCCTACAATCCTCAATCCGTGCTAAAACTAGCGCAGTTTCGCGGGGCTTTGAGCCTAAAAATTTTGCAAGTTTATGGCAACTTCGCCGAATACACGCCACTTCAAATCAAAAAATCCGTAACCGGCAAGGCAAAGGCCGCAAAAGAGCAGGTCGCCTTCATGGTCAAGCGAATACTAGGGCTCAAAGGTGAGATCAAACCGCTCGATATAACCGATGCTATCGCGGTTGCGCTCACGCACGCAAACGCTATGAGAGGGCTGGAAAAATAAAAGGGGTAAAAAAGTGAAAATCGCACTAGCGCAGATTAAAAGCGAAATTTTAAAATTCAAGCAAAATTTATCCAATGCGCGAAATTTGGCTTCGCAGGCGAGGGATTGCGATATTATCGTGCTTCCTGAGACATTTTTAAGCGGATTTGCGCCTGAAATTTTTAGCGAAATTCCAGCAAAGCAAAACGAAAAAGCGCAGGAATTTTTACGCGAAATTTCAGCGCAAAAAGTCGCAATCGCTGGGCTAGCACTGAACGAAAATGGCGAAATTTACAACCGCGCCTTGGTGTATCAAAACGGAGGCCAAATTTATCATTACGATAAAATTTTTCTTTTTTCAAATTCAGGTGAAAATAAATTTGTCCGCGCTGGCGATAAATTTGGGCTTTGTGAAATTTCGCATGATGAAAAACCCCTAAAAATCGGACTTGCGATTTGCTATGACTTGCGATTTGGCGAAATTTTCCGCTACCTTGCCAAAAATGGCGCGCAAATTATCTTTGTCATCGCGCAGTTTCCGCACTCTCGCATAGAGCATTTCCGCACTCTTTCTCGGGCTAGGGCGATTGAGGCGCAGTGTTTTTTAGTAGCCCTAAATAGCGCCTCTGGCGGGCATTCGTGCGTGATTAGCCCTGAGGGAGAGATTTTGTGCGAGCTTGGAGTGGGGCAAAAAAGTGAGATTTGCGAGATAAATTTGGCGCAAATTTCGCTAGCACGGGCTAAAATGGATATTTTAAAAGATGAGCGAAAAGAGATTTTAAAGGAGATTTTATGAAGGATTTAGTTTTTGTAATCGATATGGTAAATGGTTTTGCGAAATTTGGCGCAATGGCGGATCCAAACATCGCTAAAATCGCACCCGCAATCGCTTCGCAAATCCGCAGAAGCGCAGGCGTGCATTTCATTTGCGACGCGCACGGCGAGCGGGATTTGGAGATGAAGCGCTACCCAGCGCACTGCATCGAGGGCTCGCCAGAGGCCGAAATAATCGAGGAACTTGCCGAATTTGCCACCCTCAAAAACACTACCAAAAAACGCTCGACAAACGGCTTTTACGCCCTTGATAAGGGGCTTTTGGCCGAATTTGATAGATTTGTGATTACGGGGTGCTGCACGGATATTTGCGTTTTGCAATTTGCCCTTGCGCTTCGCACATATTTCAACGAAAATGACATTAATAAGGACATTGTCGTGCCTAGCGAGTGTGTGGCGACATACGACGCACCAAATCATGAGCGCGAGTATTATGAAAAGTGCGCGTTAAATTTAATGAGAAATGCTGGAATTTTGGTGATTTAAGTTAAATTTGGCGCGAATTCGCGCCAAATTTGCTAAATTTATTTCAAATTTGCTTTAAAAAACTCTTCAAATTTATCAAACGGAATTTTTTTATCGTATAAATCCGTATGATTTGCGCCTGGAACTATAAAAAGCTCTTTATTTTTGCTTCCAAGCTCCTTAAATGCGTCTTCACTAAAATAGCGCGAATGAGCAATCTCGCCGTGAGCTACCAAAACAGGGGCTCGAAGCTCATTTGCGTAGGTTAAAATTTTATCGCTCATACGCGCTAACGCGTCTGTGTTGCTCCACGCATTTTGCGAATTTATCGAGCGTTTGTGATAGCCACGATCTGTGCGGTAATAATCTCTATATTCACGCAAAAATAGCGCGTCGCTATCTTTTACGCCTGAAAGTCCGTTTGCCCCATAACTTGTTTTGCCGTTTTCAAAGTCCGTCCAGCGTTGCAAATTTAGGGCTTTTTTGGCTTCATATCGCTCGTTTTCACCCACGCTATCGTTGTATCCTTTTGCCGTAACGCGCGTCATATCATACATCGTTGTGGTCGCAACTGCCTTTATGCGAGTATCGCTGATAGCAGCATTTAGCGCAAATCCAGCCCAGCCACAAATTCCGATAATGCCGATTTTTTCTCTATCGACGAAGTCTTGCACGCCCAGATAATCCACGGCTGCGCTAAAATCTTCTGTGTTTATATCAGGGCTTGAAATATCTCTTACTTCGCCGCCACTTTCGCCTGTGAAGCTTGGATCAAACGCTAGGGTTACAAATCCCCGCTCGGCTAGGGTTTGTGCGTGAAGTCCGCTAGATTGTTCTTTGACTGCACCATAAGGGCCAGAAATGGCGATTGCAGGGAGTTTGCCACTCATATTTTTTGGAGTGTATAAATCCGCAACGATTACAATTCCATAGCGGTTTTTGAAGGCTACTTTTTTGTGATTTACTTTGTCGCTTTTTGCAAAGGTTTTATCCCATGCGCTCACTACATTTTTTGGCATATCCGCCTCGCCTTTGGCACTTGCAGTGGTGGCTAAAATGGCTCCGAGAGCTAGCGAGATTAGGACTTTTTTCATATTTTCTCCTTGATTGAAATTTAGTGAGAAAATTTTAGCAAATTTAAGAAATTTTAGTTAGAAAGATTATCCAAATTTATTGCCTAATTCTGCAAATTTCAAAATTTATCTAGGGTTAAATTTTTGAAATTTAACCCTAAAAATTTATAAAATTATCGCAAAAATTACGCCAAAGATGATTAGCGGGATATTGAAAAATATAAATGTCGGCACGCAAGTATCCCAGATATGGTTATGCTCGCCGTCGATGTTTAGCCCAGCAGTAGGGGCTAGCGTGCTATCGCTGGCTGGACTTCCAGCGTCCCCCAGACCTGCTGCCACACCGATGATAAAAATCGTCGCAGCCACGCTAAAACCAAGCTCGGCTGCCAAAGGACAATAAATCGTTGCGATAATCGGAATCGTGCCAAAGCTAGATCCAATTCCCATTGTTACAAGAAGTCCTATGCCTATCATTAGCACCGCACCGCCGATTTTGCCGCCACTTAGGCTAGCTACTGCGCTTACTAGCTCGCCCACACCGCCTGTTTCTTTGATAATCGTGCCAAATCCGCCAGCTACAAGCATCAAAAACGCGATGTATCCTAGCATATGCACGCCTTGGTCGAAAATGCTATCTAGCTCGCCCCATGGAATACCGCCTAAAAGTAGCATTGTAAGGATTCCAGCCAGAGCGGCAAAGGGCATTGAACCAGCGTCGATTTGGATTACCATGCTAAGGACAAGTTGAGCGATGAAGCACACTATAATCCCAGCTAGCACGCCCCACTCTCGTTTTTGCATTTTAAACTCCTCAAAATGCGCCTCAATGCTCTCTTTGGTTTGAGTATAGCTTCGTGGTTTGCGGTAGTAAAGCATGGCCAAAACAAGACCAATTACCATAGGTATGGCACTCATCCACATGACCCCAGCGATATCGCTGATACCTACATCCATGCCGTTTTTGCTCATCTCTTTTTGGATAATTCCCATAAAAATCAGACCAAATCCCACAGGAAACGCCATATACGGGGTTTGCAAACCAAATGTCAGCGCGCAGGCTATGGCGCGGCGGTCGAGTTTTAGTGAGTTCATAATCTTTACAAGTGGCGGGATTAGAATCGGGATAAATGCGATATGAACAGGGATTAAATTTTGCGATAAACACGAAATAAAGGCAATCATAGCGATGAAAATAAATTTTTTATCGCTGATAAATCCAGCCACGCTTCGCACCAAAATCGCCGTCAAATTTGTCCGTGCTACGGCACTTGCGATGACGCCAAGTAGGATATACGATAGCGCAGTTTCCAAGTTTCCGCCCATGCCGACACTGCCAGTTTGCGGGTTGCCGTTGATGAAATAGCCTATGGCGTCCATTAGCGGGATATGGCTAGTCAGCACCGCGCAAATCGCGCTGATTAGGATAGCTAGCATGACATTACAGCGAAGCAAACACAAAATACTCATCAAAAGTATGCTTAAAAACACTGGGTTGCTTAACATTTTTTGCCTTTGTGTGAAATTTGGGCAAATTATATTAAATTCAAGGCAAATTTACGCTAAAATCGCACAAAAAAAGGAAAAATTTGCGTTATTTTTATTCATCATTTTTTATATTATTTATAGCTGTTTTGGTAGGATTTTGGTTAGGTGGATTTGCTGGGGCGTATATTTGCGCGCTTTTATCGATTTTAGAAATCAGCCTTAGCTTCGATAATGCCGTGGTAAATGCCAAGGTCTTAACGGATATGAACGCGATTTGGCGCAAAAGGTTTATTGTGTGGGGCATACCTGTGGCGGTTTTTGGTATGAGGTTCGCATTTCCGATTATCATCGTAAGCGCTGCTTCGCATTTAGGGCTTTTTGAGAGCCTAAATTTGGCACTAAACAATCCTGCGCGGTATAGTGAAATTTTAGAAGAAAACAAAGACGGTATTTACATTTTTGGCGGGGCGTTTTTGATGATGGTGTTTTTGAGCTTTTTCTTCGACAATGAGGACAGAGAGCCTTGGATACGGGTTTTAGAAGAAAACGCTTTGGTAAGAAGGCTTAAAAATTTCCCAAAATTTGAAATTTTACTCGCTGTGATTTTAGGCGCAGTTTTGGCTGTTTTAATCCCCTCAAAAACGGCGATTATTGCTTATTTTAGCGCGATAATTTTGTTTATTTTGATAAAGTCGTTTGATAAAATTTTCAGTTGCAATGGCGTTAGAAACGGCCTAAACGGCTTTATTTACCTCGAAATGCTGGACGCTAGTTTTAGTTTTGACGGCGTGATTGGGGCGTTTGCGCTAAGCAACAATATCTTTATCATCATGCTAGGACTTGGGGCTGGGGCGATGTTTGTGCGCTCACTCACGATATATTTGGTCGAGCGTGGCACGCTGGCGAAGTTTATTTTTTTAGAACACGGCGCGCATTATGCGATTGGCACGCTTGCAGCGATTATGTTTATCAAGCTCGAATTTGAAATCAGCGAGGTGATAACCGGCACGCTGGGGATAATTTTTATTTTTTCTGCCTTTGTTTGCTCGATTTTGTATAACAGAAAAAATGGGTAAATTCGCTACAATTGCGAGAAATGCGAAGCATTTCCGTAAAAATAAAACCAGCTAAATTTTAAAAAGCAACGCTTTTTAAAATTTAGCCACTTCTAAGGTTTTACAGGGGTGGGGGTTGGTAAGGGGGAGGGTAGCGTCTCCTAAA